>CAZKNV010000011.1:0-17379 GCA_964554145.1 uncultured Burkholderiaceae bacterium | reverse complement strand
CGCTCCTCGGCGCAACCTCGGGCCTGCTCGCTACGGTTTTCACCAAGCTGCTAATTCGACGGCTTGACCGGTGCAGACGGCGGAGAAGCTGGCGGCGGAGCAGGGGGAGCCAGCGGCGTCGGCGTGGGCCGGCCGAATTCGAAACGGAAAAAATTGGGCACCGACAGCCCAGGAGCCATCTGCGTGGTACCGAACGGCTGCCTGCCTTCACGATTCGTCATCGTATAGCTGCGCGAAGAACCGGCCGGCGTCACGATCACTTCGCTGATGCGATTCGATGTACGAAGTTGCTCGATGCGCGTCGTATTGGCGCTGTCATCGCGCTCGATCTTGGCATCTTCCGGCGTCGGCTGCAGGGCTTCCTCGACGCTGGCAGGCTTGACCGCCTTCAGCTCGCGTGCGTCGATCGCCTGACGATCGGCCGGCGACAGATTGATGGTGGAGCGCGGCTTGGCCGGCGCCGGTTTTGCCGCCTTGTTCTCTGCGGGCAGCGGCGGCGGAGGCGGCGCACTGGTCGACTGCGCGTAAGCCATGGTCGAAACCCAAAGCACTGCAAATGCAACGGTTTTCATCTCAAACCTCGCCCGTATTTCAACGTCACTTCTAAGCGATGCAAATTCTATAGATAAAGCATCTGTTCGCGTTCGCTCGCGGTTTGCGAGAAGCCGCGCGCATCATAGAAGTCGAAGATCGCGTTCACGACCGCATCGCTGTCATCGACGATCGTCAACATGTCCAGATCCGCCGCCGCGATCATGCCTTCGGCCACCAGGGTGTTACGCATCCAGTCGATCAGGCCGCTCCAGAAGCGCGAACCCACCAGCACCAGCGGCATGGCCTTGCCCTTGCCGGTTTGCATCAACGTCAGCGCTTCCGACAATTCATCGACCGTACCGAAGCCGCCCGGTAGCACAACGTAGGCCGCGGCATACTTGACGAACGCCACCTTGCGCGCGAAGAAGTGGCGGAAGCGCAGCGAGATGTCCTGATACGGATTGCCGTACTGCTCGAACGGCAACTCGATATTCAGCCCCACCGACGGCGATGCGCCTTCATAGGCGCCACGGTTGGCCGCTTCCATGATCCCCGGCCCGCCGCCGCTGATCACGGCAAAGCCCGCATCGGACAATTTGCGCGCGATCTCGACCGCCAGTTGGTACATCGGCGCATCGGGATTTGAGCGTGCGCTGCCGAAGATCGACACTGCGGGCCGAATCTCGGACAGCCGTTCGGTCGCTTCGACGAACTCTGAAATAATTCCCCACAGGTGCCAGGACTCACGCGCCTTCTGACTGGTGGCGCGCTCCGGCATGGTCACCGCGCGAAGGCTCGGGATGTTTTTTCGATGATCGAGCACAGTGCTACTCCAAGAAAAATTGACAAACAAGTGAAAACTCTGCTGCTGGTCGATGGGTCCAGTTACTTATACCGCGCATTTCATGCGTTGCCGGACCTACGCACGTCAGGCGGCGAGCCGACCGGCGCGCTCCGCGGCTTCATTTCGATGTTGCACGTACTGCGCCAGCAGGTCGAAGCCGACTACATCGCCTGCGTGTTCGATGCCAAGGGTAAGACGTTCCGCGACGACCTTTATTCCGAATACAAGGCGAATCGGACCGCAATGCCGGACGATCTCAGCCGGCAGATCGAGCCGATTTATGAGGCGGTGCAAGCGCTCGGTTGGCCCATCATCGAAGTCGAAGGCATCGAAGCCGACGACGTGATCGCGACCCTCGCGCGGCGCGCCAGCGAACAGCAGTTTCGCACCGTGGTCTCGACCAGTGATAAGGATCTTGCCCAACTGGTCAACGAGCACGTGACCTTGGTCAATACGATGAGCAACGAGACGCTCGACATCGCCGGCGTCAATCGAAAATTCGGCGTGCCGCCCGGGCGCATCGTCGACTATCTGAGCCTGATCGGCGATAGCGTCGACAACGTGCCGGGTGTCGACAAGGTCGGCCCGAAGACCGCGGCGAAGTGGCTGCAAGAGTACGGCTCGCTCGATGGCGTCGTTGCGCATGCGGACGCGATAAAGGGCGTGGTGGGCGACAACTTGCGCAAGGCACTGCCATGGCTGCCCACTGCGCGCGAGCTGGTCACGATTCGTGACGATTGCGATCTAGGCGAACAATTAAAGTCCATCGAGGAGCTGGCTGCGCAACCGCAGGACGGCGAGAAGCTGCGCGAGCTTTACACGCGCTACGAGTTCAAAGCCTATCTGCGCGAACTGGACAGCGCCGCGGTAGCGGCGGCTCTCAACGGTGAGGCGCTGCCTTCCGCGGCCATTACAAAATCGGAAGGCACGTACGAAACAGTGCTCTCGTACGAGCAATTGGAAGCGTGGCTGGCGAGAATCGGCGCCGCAGAACTGACATCGATCGATACCGAGACAACATCGCTCGAACCGATCGCAGCACGGCTCGTCGGCATCTCATTGTCGATCGAGCCCTTGCAAGCCTGCTACATCCCGCTCGCACATCGCTACCCGGGTGCGCCAAGGCAGCTTCCGATGGACGACGTGCTCGAACAGCTTCGCCCGTGGCTCGAAAGCCCGCATCAACGCAAGGTCGGGCACAACACGAAGCACGACACTCACTTGTTTGCGAATCACGGCATCCGACTGGCCGGCATCGCGCACGACACGCTGCTGCAATCGTACGTGCTCGAACCGCATCGCAATCACGACATGGATTCGCTGGCCGAGCGGCATCTGGGCCGCAAGACGTTGACCTATGTAGAAGTGTGCGGCAAGGGCGCCAGCGAGCTGTGCTTCGATGAAGTCGCGATCGACCGCGCCACGGATTACGCCGGCGAGGACGCCGAAGTCAAGCTGGCCCTGCACGAAGCGCTGTGGCCGCGCATCGAGTCCGATGAAAAGCTGCGTTTCATTTACGAGCAGATCGAGTTGCCGGCCTCGCAGGTGCTGTATGAAATGGAGCGCACCGGCGTACTGATCGATCGCGACAAGTTGCATGCGCAAAGCCGCGAGCTCGGTGCGCGCCTGGCTGCGCTGGAAGCAAGGGCGCACGAAATCGCCGGCCAGCCATTTAACCTCGGCAGCCCGAAGCAGATCGGCGAAATCCTGTTCGGCAAGCTTGCGCTGCCGGTGGTGAAGAAGACGGCAAGCGGCACCCCGTCGACCGATGAAGAAGTGCTCGAAAAACTCGCGCAGGACTATCCGTTGCCGAAAATCCTGCTCGAGCATCGGGGACTATCGAAGCTGAAATCCACTTATTGCGACAAGCTGCCCGCGACCGCCGATCAACATGGTCGCGTACACACGAACTACGGTCAGGCGATCGCGGTCACCGGGCGCTTGTCGTCCAGCGATCCCAACCTGCAGAACATTCCGATTCGAACGTTAGAAGGGCGGCGCATTCGAGAGGCGTTTATCGCGCCCGCAGGCCACCGCATCGTTTCGGCCGACTACTCGCAGATAGAACTGCGCATCATGGCGCATATTTCCGGCGACGCGGGCCTGCTCGATGCATTCGGCAAGGGCGAGGATGTCCACCGCGCGACCGCATCCGAAGTGTTCGCGGTACCGCTTTCGCAAGTGACAAGCGAGCAGCGACGCTACGTGAAGGTCATCAACTTTGGCCTGATGTACGGCATGAGCGCGTTCGGTGTGGCGTCGAACCTCGGCATCGAGCGCGATGCCGCCAAGCTCATCATTGATCGCTACTTCATGCGCTTTCCAGGCGTGGCGAAATACATGGAATCGACGCGCGCGCTGGCGAAGCGGCAGGGTTACGTCGAGACTGCGTTCGGCCGGCGCTTGTGGTTGCCCGAAATCAATTCGCCGAACGGGCCGCGCCGGGCCGGCGCCGAGCGCGCAGCGATCAACGCGCCGATGCAGGGCACCGCGGCTGATCTGATCAAGCTTGCGATGATTGCGGTTTCAAAGTGGATCAACACCGAGCAACTCGCAACGCGCCTGGTGATGCAGGTGCATGACGAGCTGGTGTTCGAAGTCCCGGACACAGAAGTTGAGCTTGTTACGCAGCGCGTGCCCGAACTGATGTCGCACGTCGCCGAACTGCGCGTGCCGTTGCTGACAGAAATCGGTATCGGCGCTAATTGGGACGAGGCGCACTAAAAAGTTAGCCGGCGTCGATCTGCTTGGGCTGTTTGCCGCGCGCACTCATTTCAACCATCGTTTCGATTCGCACGAGGCGGCGATCGATGTCTCGCAAATCGATCGCCTGACTCTTAACTGCTTCGGCCAAGCGCTTGACTTCCGTGGAGAGCAAAATGGCTTCTCGAACGGCCTCGAGGGCGTCTTTAACGGCGCCCATGACGCGCCTTGGATGTGCGTGCACCGGCGGAAAGCGCCTGCCGTGTCTTGCTGACCTCGACATGCGCTTCAGCGAGCACTTGGCGTGCTTCCTGTGTCGATCTACGGAGTTCCTGCGTAAGAGCAACCAGCTCTTGTTCGTCGACAGAGGGAGAAGCGGGATCAAACTGCTGGCGGATCAATTGCGCAACACTTATACGCTTGCGCTTGGCGTCGCGTTCGAGCCGCGCCTTGAAGTCGCCGGTCACCAAAAACGTCAGCCTTTCCGATTTCATCGCCGCTCCACATGTGCATGTGCATTCGCATGTTAGATGATTCCGCAAACCGAATCAAGGCACGTCCACATCGAATTTCAACCTCGGCAAGAACCGATTGGTGCGCGGTCCATCGGCGCAGGCACTGATTCGGTCCGCGCTGCGCCGCACGTCAAATAGAACGCCTCGGCATTCGGGTCCGAATCGACGGCAAGGGTGTGTATTCCTTGACGACGGGCTTCAGCGATCGCTGCTTCAACCAACCGGCGCCCGATGCCCAAGCGCTGATACTGCGGTAGCAGCCAGAGGTGCACGATTTCCGGCGGCGCAAGCGTCTGGTCGATGGCGACAAAGCCAACGGGTGTCTCGCCCGCTCGTGCAACGCAGACCCAGTGTTGCTTCAGAAACTCCGCGGTTATTTCCAATTGGGCCGCCCACTGTTGCAGCCACGCGTCTGGGTAGCCCCAATGTGCCTTCGCCGCTCTCGCGATATGACTCAATCGAGCCGCGTTGCTCGGAACAGCCGGCGTCAGCTCGATTGCACAGTCCTTTACCTGCTTCACAGACCTAGCCCGAATTGCAACGCCGCCTGCCGCGCATACAGCCCACCCTGTTCGACCAACTGCCGGTGCGTGCCGCTCGCGACGATGCGGCCGTGATCGAGCACGACGATCCGGTCGGCCGATTGAATCGTCGCGAAGCGATGCGCGATGATCAACGTGGTGCGGCCACGCATCAGATCCTGCATCGCCAGCTGCACCATGCGTTCACTTTCCGCATCGAGCGCGCTGGTGGCTTCGTCGAGCAGCAGCACCGAGCGGTCGGCGAGAAATGCACGTGCGATCGCAATGCGCTGGCGCTGCCCGCCGGAGAGCCGCGCGCCGCGTTCGCCGAGGAATGTATCGAGGCCCTCGGGCAGGCGCTCAATGAAGTCGATGCAGTACGCCGCGCGGCATGCATCGATCACTTCGTCAGGCGATGCGTCCGGCCTGCCGTAGCGAACGTTTTCGAGCACGCTGTCGGCGAACACCACCGGTTCCTGCGTCACGATCGCGATGCGGCGTCGAATCTCTTGCGGATCTGCCTCCCGGAGGTCGACACCATCGAGCCGGATGCTGCCAATCTGCGGATCGTAAAAGCGCAGCAGCAACTGAAACACCGTCGTCTTGCCCGCGCCCGACGGTCCCGCGAGCGCGATCAGCTCGCCGGGTTTGACCGCCAGCGAAAAGTTCGACAGCGACGCCGCGTCGGGCCGCGACGGATAGTGGAAAGTCACGTTATCGAATTCGAGATGACTGCCGTGCACCGTTGCGCCGGCCACGCCGAGCACTGCCAGCGGCGCGGGCAACGGCCGCGGATTAACCGGCGCGCGAATCTCGGGCTGCGTTGCCAGCAGATCCATCAATCGCTCGGACGCACCGGCTGCACGCTGCAGCTCGCTGTATGTCTCCGAGATCGCCATCACGCCGTTGGCCACGATCACCGCATAGAACACGAACGCCGATAAATCGCCCGGCGATATTTCACCCGCAATCACCGCGCGGCCGCCGACCCACAGCACAAAGGCAATCGAACAGAACGCCAGCACGATGACGGTCGCGACCATCGTGGCCCCATAGCGACCGGCTTCGACGCCGCAGGCAAACACGCGCTCGGTCCGATCGGCAAAGCGCTCGCGATCATGTACCTCGTGCGTGTACGCCTGCACGATGCGCACCTCGTGAAACGTTTCATCGATGTAACTCGAGCTGTCGGCAAGGCGGTCCTGCATCGCCTCGGACGTGCGCCGCACGCGGCGGCCGAGGATCAACATCGGGGCCATCACGAACGGCACGCCGCCAAGAATGATCAGCGACAGCTTTGGGCTCGTGATCGCCAGCATCACGATCCCGCCGAGCATCATCAAAGAACTGCGAAGCGCGTAACTGAACACGCCGCCGACCACGCTTTCTATGCGCTGCGTATCGTTGGTTAGGCGCGAGATCACTTCACCGGTGCGCGTCTTTTCGTAAAACGCGGGGGATAACGTCAGAATGTGATCGAATACGGTGCGTCGGATATCGGCAACGAAGCGCTCGCCGACCCAGCTGAAAAGGTAGTAGCGGCAAAAGGTGGCGACGCCCTGAATCACGGCGATCACTGCAACGGTGGCCAACGTTGTATTCAGAGCGTCCGGATTGCCGTCGCGAAAACCTTCATCGATCACGTGCTTCAGCGCCATGCCGAGCGCGAGCACGGCGCCGGCCGCCACACCCATCGCTGTCAGCGCCAGCGCGAAGCGCAGTTTGTACGGCGCGAGGAAACGCCACAGGGCACGCAACTTGCGTAAGTCGCCCTTGGCTCTGTTTTCGCGGTTGAATCGGTTGCGAGTAGCCATGCTGAAAATGTTGGGGATTCAGCGCCGATATACTGCATTTTCCCTTCGAACACAGGACACACTCATGGAATCAAACCTGCGCGATGCGGCCGAGGAGCTCGATAGCCTGCAGCCGCCACTTATCGTCACCCGTCGTGGTTTTGTGCAAACATCGCTCGGCGCTGGCTTTGCTGCCGCAGTGTTGCCAGTCGCGGCCCAGACCATGATCACCACGGACACACAAGGCTTGACGGCCGGCGAAGTAAAAGTCCCGACCAAGGACGGCTCGATGCCGGCCTACCGTGCAATGCCAGCCGGCAAGACTGGCCTGCCGACCGTGCTTGTGGTGCAGGAAGTTTTCGGCGTGCACGAGCACATCAAGGACGTGGCGCGCCGCCTGGCCAAGCAGGGCTACCTCGCGGTCGCCCCCGAGTTGTATGCGCGCCAAGGTGATGCGAGCAAGTACACCGACACCGGTGCGCTGATGAAGGAAATTGTCAGCAAGGTGTCCGATGCGCAGGTGATGGCCGATCTCGATGCCGCTGCTGCTTGGGCCGCGAAAAATGGTGGCGGCGGCAAACTCGGCATTACCGGATTCTGCTGGGGCGGCCGCATTGTTCATATGTATGCCGCGCACAATCCGAATCTGGCGGCGGGTGTTGCGTGGTACGGCCCAACTGCTAGCTCGTACCACGCAGGCGACAAGACAGCGCTCGACGTGGTCGGTCAGATCAAGGCGCCGGTGCTCGGACTGTACGGTGGCGCCGACGCCGGTATTCCGAACGACACCGTCGAGAAATTTGGCGCTGCGTTAAAGGCCGCCGGTAATACCCGCTCGGAAATGGTGATCTTTCCGAACGCGGGGCACGCATTTCTCGCCGACTATCGCCCGAGTTATCGCAAGCAAGCCGCCGACGATGGATGGAAGCGGTTGACGGCCTGGTTCAAGCAGTATCTTTCGTAGGCGCAGGGGCTTGACAGCGCTGCTACGCTGAGCCGGCAATAAAGGGGCGCATGAGTGTGCGCCCCTTTGCTTTTACGTGTGAACCGACTATGACGCTCAGCTACATCATTCTCGCCAATCTGTTGTCGACATTGCTGTCGCTCGGACTGGCCGCGTTTCTGAGCTTTCGCTACCTTGGAACGTTGATCGACAAGCTGGTGCCGGTTTCCGCGGGCCTGTTGCTCGCCACCGCCATCACGCATCTGCTGCCCGAAGCGTTCAACAGCGAGGCTGATCCATTCGCCCTCGGCTGGGTCATCCTGGCCGGCATTCTGGGATTCTTTCTGCTCGAAAAGCTCGCGCTGATTCATCACACGCATCACCACGAGGGCGATCTTCACCGGCATCATCATGGGCATGACGCGCGCGAGGCCGGGCGCGGCGGCATCCCGATCCTGGTGGGCGATGCGTTTCATAACTTCGCCGACGGCGTCGTGATCGCGAGTGCGTTCCTGGTCGACCATCAGCTTGGCGTGATCGCCACCCTGGCCGTCATGGCGCACGAAATTCCGCATGAAGTGGGCGACTTCATGATCCTGTTGAACGCCGGTTTTACGCGCGGCCGCGCCTTCGCGTTCAACCTGATATCCGGTTTGGCAGCGGTCGTCGGCGGCGTCGTCGGCTATTTCGTGCTCGACACGATGCAGGGGCTGCTGCCGTATGCGCTTGGAATCGCTGCTGCCAGTTTCATTTACATCGCACTGTCGGATTTATTGCCCGAGATGATGCGACGCTCCTCGCTTGCGAAGTCGCTGCCGGAGGTCGGGCTCGTGCTGCTGGGTGTATTGATCGCCGGGCTGGCGACCAGCTGACTAACACGTGTACTAGGCCCTGCTTTCCTCGCCGGTCGCGATGGGTCGCGATCGATCGGCGATCCACTCGCTCCACGAGCCTCCATAAAGCGCAGAGCCACGCAATCCTGCCAGTTCCATCGCGAACACGCTGTGACACGCAGTCACGCCTGAGCCGCATTGATGCGTGGTCTGCGCCGGCGTGAGTGTGCCGAGCATCGATTCGAATTCGGATCGCAAATCGTGCGCTGACTTGAAGGTCTGATCGGGATTCAGGTTCTGTTGCCATGGCCGATTGCGCGCGCCGGGGATATGGCCGGCCAC
Source organism: uncultured Burkholderiaceae bacterium (assembly GCA_964554145.1). Taxonomy (GTDB): domain Bacteria; phylum Pseudomonadota; class Gammaproteobacteria; order Burkholderiales; family Burkholderiaceae_F; genus JACCZX01. Next base: position 8,351 of record CAZKNV010000011.1, on the reverse strand, counting down.
CGGGTCGATCGGTTCCTCTTCTCCACGATACCGCTCCGGTGTGCGCGCATCGAGCAGCATGCGATCGTTTTTTTCGAGCGACCGCACCACATCATCGACGAGTGCGAGCGGCATCAGCGACGCCTCGGCTGTGAAGTCACCGCGCGATTTACTCGGCTGTTCGGTGCTCGACAGATTCGTCTCGGCGATCCACTTCGGCCATCCACCATCCAGCAGGGCAACGCGCTGATGCCCCAGCCAGCGTGCCAGCCACCACAGCCGCACCGCGAATTGGCCACCCTGCGCATCGTAGGCAACGATCTGCGTGGCGTTGCTGATGCCCCATTTGCGGAACGTCTCGACCAGATCGTTCCGCAACGGCAGCGGGTGCCTGCCATTCTGGCCCGTTTTTTTTCCTGACAGGTCGGTGTCGATGTGCGCGAACACAGCGCCGGGTATATGGCCGGCGTTGTATGCGCGGCTACCCGCTTCGGCGTCGAACAAGTCATGCCGCACGTCAACGATGCACCAGCGCGGATCGCGCAGATGTGCGCGCAACTGATCGACGCTGATCAGCATGCTGGGTGAATGGATATCGCTCATCGGCTTATTTCTCCGCAGCAGGCTCAACATCGATCACTTCTGCCGGCCCCGTTATGCGCCGCCGCGCCGTAAACGTGCTGGCCGCCACGCCGCTGACGATGATGACGGCAATGCTGATCCAGCCGATCAGCGGAATACGATCGCCGAACAGCGCCACGCCGAGAATCGACGCAAACACAATCGCGGAGTACTGCAAATTCGCGACGAGCAACGTATGGACGCTGCCAAAGGCGCGCGTCATCGCAAGTTGCGCGAGTAATGCAGACACGCCGACACCCACCAGCAACAATGCGCCCTCCGAGGTATGGGTTGAAAATCCGGAAACCAGTGATCCCGCCAGCCCCAGCAGCGTTCCCATCAGGGAAAAGTAGAACACGGTGCGCCATTCGGGCTCGCCCAATTGTCCGAGCTCGCGCACGTTCCAGTAGGCGACCGCTGCGAGGATGCCGGAAAACAATCCGGCCAGCGCAACGATCCACTGGTCGCGCGAAAAGCTTGGTTGCAGCACCAGCAGGACGCCGATGAAGCCGACGATGACCGCCGCCGCCAGTTTCATATCCACACGCTTGCGCTGGCGCAGCGAAATGCCGATCACAATCGCCGCAAGATAAAGCGAAGACGCATAATTAAGCGTCATCGCGGTTCCAAGCGGCAGAATCGTCGTCGCGTAAAACCACAGAGCGAGGGCGACGGTGCCACTGATGCCGCGGCGCAAATGCAAACCTGCCAGCGGCGTCGCCAGCGAGTATGCGTTCGCCCCCGGTCGCTGCGCGCCCGCCCCCCGCGGGGGCACGCGATGAGCTTGGGGCGGCCCGGCGCTCATCGCTGAGCCACGCCACAGCACAAAGGTGTACAAGATCGCGGCGCCGATCAGCGAGCGATATAAAACGATCTCTGCAATTCCGTAATGGCGGCCGGCCCATTTCACACAGGCGGCCATGACCGAAAAGAAAAACGCTGCAACCACCATCCAAAGCGCGCTCATTGCCTCGAATTCTAGAGGGTGCCTCCTGCACTAGAATCGGTGACGATGAAAGCAACGCCCGCTGCACCGCTCGCTCCGCTTACGTCTGTGGAGTCACTCAGTTTCGAACAAGCGCTCGACGAGCTGGACGCGCTGGTGCGCCGCATGGAATCGGGGCAACTTTCTCTTGACGAATCGATCGCAGCGTATCGGCGCGGCGCCGAGCTGGCGCGGTTTTGCCAGAACAAGCTTGCCAACGCCGAGCAGGAGATCAAGCGGCTCGAAGGAGATTTTTTGAAGCCTGTTGATATCTCCGAACTGCGAGTCAGCACCGGTAAGGGCGGCGCCGAATGAGTTGTGCCGCCGCCGTGCAGCCGTCGTCGTTCACTGCAGTGCCATTCGACCAGTGGGTGCACGCCGTCGGCGATCGATTCGAAGATGCGGCACAGCACGCGCTGCCACGCGCCGACGTCGTTCCGACGCGGCTGCATCGCGCAATGCGCTATGCGGTACTGGATGGCGGCAAGCGAGTGCGGCCTCTGCTGGTGTACGCGGCGGGCGAGGTGACGCACGCCGACGATGAAGCACTCGACCGCGTTGCGCTGGCGGTGGAATTCGTGCATGCCTATTCGCTGGTGCACGACGATATGCCGTGCATGGACAACGACGTTCTGCGCCGCGGCAAGCCCACGGTACACGTCGAGTTCGACGAGGCCACTGCGATGCTCGCCGGAGATGCGCTGCAGGCTGAGGCGTTCAAGGTGATTGCCGACGGCGGCCTGCCGGCATCGCAAACTGCTGCGCTGATGCGTGAACTCGCGCATGCATCGGGGACCGAGGGCATGTGCGGCGGCCAGGCGATCGATCTGGACGTGATCGGCACCACGCCGACGATTTCCGAGCTGGAGCGCATGCACCAGATGAAGACCGGTGCGTTGCTAAAGGCTGCGGTGCTAATGGGTGCGCTCTCGGGCCGCGCCGCGGCGCTGACCGAGTGCACGCGCGAGGCGCTCGCGCGTTATGGTGAAGCGATCGGGCTTGCTTTCCAGGTGGTCGATGATCTGCTCGATGTCGAAGCGAGCACGGCGGAACTCGGCAAGACCGCCGGCAAGGACGCCGAGCAAAGCAAGCCGACTTATGTGTCGTTGCTCGGCTCGCAGGCAGCGCGCGCCTGGTCACTGCGCCTGCGAGCGCAGGCGCTGGAAGCGGTCGACGGCCTCGGCCCGAGTGCACAGCGTCTACGAGAATTGGCGGACTTCATTGTCTGTCGGAAAAATTGACCGGCCGTTAGTAACGCCATGGAGCTTTTGAAGAACATTAACTCGCCGACCGAACTGCGTGCGCTCGAGCGCTCGCAGTTGCCGCAATTGGCCGATGAATTGCGCGCATTTGTGCTCGAGTCGGTGTCGAAGACCGGCGGGCATCTGAGCTCCAACCTCGGCACGGTGGAGTTGACGATCGCGCTGCACTACGTGTTCGACACGCCGGAAGATCGCATCGTGTGGGACGTCGGGCATCAAACATATCCACACAAGATTCTGACCGGCCGGCGCGAGCACATGTCGCGGCTGCGCCAGCATGGCGGCATGTCGGGGTTTCCACGCCGCTCGGAAAGTGAATACGACACGTTCGGCACCGCGCATTCGTCGACATCGATTTCGGCCGCGCTCGGCATGGCGGTTGCCGCACGCAACCAGGGATCATCACGCCATTGCATCGCGGTGATCGGCGACGGCGCCATGAGTGCCGGCATGGCGTTCGAAGCGATGAATAACGCCGGCGTCATGGATAACGTTCGCTTGCTCGTTATCCTGAACGACAACGACATGTCGATCTCGCCCGCGGTCGGCGGATTGAACCGCTATCTGGCGCGCCTGATGAGCGGCAAGTTCTACGCGACCGCGAAGCAGGCCGGCAAGCACGTGCTGAAAAGCTTTCCTCCGGTGTTCGAGCTTGCCAAAAAGCTCGAGGAACACGCGAAGGGCATGGTGGTCCCGGGTACGTTGTTCGAGGAGTTCGGCTTCAATTACATTGGCCCGATCAACGGCCACGATCTGGATTCGTTGATTCCGACGCTGCAGAATTTGAAGCAGCTGAGCGATCAACTGAGTGGCCCGCAGTTTCTGCACGTGGTGACAAAAAAGGGGCAGGGTTACAAGCTCGCCGAGGCCGACCCGGTCCTGTACCACGGCCCGACCAAGTTCGACCCGAGTATCGGGGTCAAGGCGGCTGCGACAAGCAAGCCGAACTACACGAAGATTTTCGGCGATTGGCTGTGCGACATGGCGGCGCTCGACTCGCGGCTGGTCGGCATCACACCCGCGATGCGCGAGGGCTCCGGCTTGGTCCGCTTCGAGCAGGAATACCCGGACCGCTATTTCGACGTCGGCATTGCCGAGCAGCACGCGGTGACATTCGCTGCCGGGCTTGCATGCGAAGGCATGAAGCCGGTGGTCGCGATTTACTCGACGTTTTTGCAGCGGGCGTATGACCAGTTGATTCATGATGTAGCGATTCAGAATCTGCCGGTCGTGTTTGCGCTCGATCGTGGCGGGCTGGTCGGCGCCGACGGTGCGACCCATCATGGCGCGTTCGACCTCTCGTACCTGCGCTGCCTGCCGAACATGATCGTGATGGCGGCTTCCGATGAAAACGAATGCAGACAGATGCTCTACACCGCGTTCAAGCAAGACGGTCCAGCCGCAGTGCGCTATCCGCGCGGCACCGGGCCGGGCGTGGCGATCGAAGACGCGATGAGCGAGCTGCCGGTCGGGTGCGGTGAAGTGCGGCGTAGTTCCAGCGCTGTCGCCGGCCGCCGGATTGCAATCCTTGCGTTCGGATCGATGGTGCCGCCGGCGCTCGCCGCTGCGGAGCAGTTCGATGCAACCGTCGCGAATATGCGTTTCGTGAAGCCACTGGACGACGAGCTGGTCGCGCGGCTGGCGCGCACGCACGACGTGCTGGTCACGATCGAAGAAAACGTCATTGCCGGCGGCGCGGGCAGTGCCTGTGTCGAATCACTGGCCGCGCAGCGCATCGAAGTGCCTGTGCTGCAACTGGGCCTGCCCGATCACTTTATCGACCACGGGGACCCGGCGTTGCTGCTGAAAGAGTGCGGGCTCGACGCGGCCGGCATCGCCGTTGCGATTCGTGCGCGCTTTCCAAAACTCATACGCGAGAAGCGCTACGTTCAATCGGCAGCGTAAAGTCGCGTTCAACACGAGGCGATGAAGCCGATCGTCATCGTTCAGCACGAGGCCGACGCGGGCCCCGGGCACTTCGAGCGCTATCTGCTCAACAAGAATCTGCCGTATGAAGTCGTTCGCGTGTTCGCTGGCGACTCCATGCCGCGTTCCGCAGAGCCGTACGCCGGCATCTGCTCGCTCGGCGGCAGCATGAGCGCCAACGACGACTTGCCGTGGATCGACGAAGAACTGTCATTGATGCGCGACGCCGATCGATGCGGCGTGCCGATCATCGGCCATTGCCTCGGCGGGCAGCTGCTGGCAAAAGCATTCGGGGCGCCGGTGACTCGCAATGCGATGAAGGAAATCGGCTGGGGCGAAGTTGAAGCCGACGACGCCGGGCTGGCGCGCGAGTGGGTCGGCAACGACCCGGTATTCGAGCTGTTCCAGTGGCATGGCGATACGTTTGCTCTGCCTGCCGGTGCGCGGCGCTTTTTGACGAGCCGGTTATGCGCGAACCAGGCGTTCGTGATCGATTGCCACGGTTCTGCGCACATCGGCATGCAATTTCATGTCGAGATGACGCCGCAACTCGTACAGTCGTGGGTGACCGATCCTCATGGCAAGGATGAAATCGACGAAGCGTTCAAGCGCCAGAACGGCCGCGGTGTGCAAAGCTCGGAAGAGATGCTGGATGACGTAGACGATCGAACGCAGCGAATGAGCGTTATCGCCGACCGTATCTATGACCGCTGGGTACGCGGCTTGAACCGCTAACCGCCGCAAAGCTACTGCGCGGGCCAATCTCGCGTCTGCGGTGCTCAACGTACGTCATGCACGCCTCCGCTCCTCGGCGCGACCTTGGCCCGCTCGCTACGCTCTTCAGCGCTTAGCGATGCGCAATCAACGGCGCAGTCGCGCCGGCTTCCACGTATCGGCCCACCGCCCCGAGCCGTACAACTCTTCAACCGGCTTGGCCGGACGGTGCGCACAGATTCTCCGATGCACGCTGGCAAGCAGCATTAACTCGGCCATCGCGTCGGGTGCGAGATTCAGCGATGAATCGCGTCCGCTGTAGACCTTCTCAAAATACTGGTTCAACTCCGGATAGCCCCATAACAGTCGCAAGGTCTGGATCACTGCGGGATGCCGTCGCTCCAGCACCGAAAGCTGAGACGGCGGAGCGAGCGCGGACGCCGTTACGGCAACGCGTGATTCCGCGTTTGGCATCGGGCGGCCCTCTAAATTCGGGTCGACCGATGCAACAAAACTATTGAAACGAGAGGGTGTGGTTCGCATGGCGCAGCAGGGTAAGGCTAATCTGTCCGGATGACAAAACCAAGCCGACGATCGGTCGGTGCCGGCCGCAGCGCGCGTCCCTAGTCCCGGAAGTTTTCGAATGTCAACGGCACCTCGGTCACCTGGCTGCGCAATAGCGCAATGCATTGCTGCAGCAGGTCCTTCTTGGCGCCGCTGATGCGTACCGCATCACCCTGAATGCTTGCGGTCACTTTCAGCTTGCTCTCCTTGACCAGCGCAACGATCTTCTTTGCCAGCGTTTGCTCGATGCCGTTCTTGATCTTGATCGGCTGCTTCAGCTTGTCGCCCGAAATCTTTTCCGGTTTTTCATGCTCAAGGAGCCTCGCGTCGACGCCGCGTTTGGCCATCTTGCCCGCCAAAACGTCGTGCACCTGGCCGAGCTTGAACTCGTCGTCCGCAAACGCCGTCAGTTCAAATTCCTTCAGTTCGAAGCGAGCGTCCGAGCCCTTGAAGTCGAAGCGATTGGCAATTTCCTTGTTGGCCTGATCGATCGCGTTGCGAACCTCGACCATGTTGGGCTTGCAGACGACGTCGAACGACGGCATGGCGGCTCCCGATGAAGCATTCAAGTGTATCGGGCCTCTACACTCGCAACATGGCAGTGCTCGCTAAAGACTTGATACAACACCACGTTTCGCTGCGGCCGTTCAATACGTTCGGCGTCGATGCATGCGCCAGGCTGTTCGCGCGCATTAGCTCGCTCGATGATCTACAGCAGGTGCTCTCCGATCCGCGTGTCGTTGACGCTCCGCGCCTGTTGCTCGGTGGCGGCAGCAACGTGCTGTTTACCGGCGACTTCGACGGCTGCGTGCTGAAGATCGAGATTCCAGGCGTGCACCGCGACGATGACGGCACGGACTGGCTGGTTCGTGTTGGCGCCGGCGAGAACTGGCACGCGCTTGTCGAACGTCTGGTGGACGAGAATCTGCCGGGCCTGGAAAACTTGGCGCTGATTCCGGGCTCAGTCGGCGCCGCGCCGATCCAGAATATCGGCGCTTACGGTGTTGAGCTGGCAGAGCGGTTTCTTTCGTTGCAGGTGTGGAACAACGCTTCGGGCACACTGCAAACGCTGACTGCCGATGACTGCAAGTTCAGCTATCGCGACAGCGTTTTCAAGCACGAAGCTGCACCGCGCGCGATCATCAGCGTGACATTGGCGCTGCCGAAGCAATGGGCCGCGGTGGCCGGCTACGCCGATGTCGAGAACGAACTGCGCCAGCGAGACGTGGCGCGACCGCGGCCGCGCGATATCTTCAATGCGGTCGTCTCCATTCGCCGGCGCAAATTGCCCGACCCCGTACTGCTCGGAAACGCCGGCAGCTTTTTCAAGAATCCGGTTGTTTCGCAGCAGCGCCGCATGGAGTTGAGCGAGCGATATCCATCGCTGGTGAGCTACGACATCGGCGGCGGTCGCTACAAGCTCGCCGCCGGTTGGCTGATCGACTCTTGCGGCTTGAAGGGTGCAGTGCGCGGCAGGGCGGCTGTCTATGAAAAGCAAGCGCTGGTGCTGGTGAATCGGGGCGGCGCGACCGGTGCAGAGGTGCTCGCGCTCGCGCGCGAAGTGCAGGATGCCGTGCAGAACCGGTTCGGCATCGAACTAGGACCCGAGCCGCAAATCATCTAAAAAAAGGCCCGCGTGCGCGGGCCAAGGTACGTATAACAAGCGGTGTCTCGAAGCGCCGGTCGGAGAGCTCGCAAGCGGAGGAGAACGCGTAGAGCACCGGCACAACAGACGACCGAACTATAACCAGCGATTGCGGTTTGTGCATTCATCCAAACGGCCAATGCGCCTGTTTTACCGACAGCCGGCTGGTGCGAACAAAGGGGGGCAGCGACGTCACGCCTGGCGTCGGCGCGCTTTCGCATTCGCCGCGATTCGCATCCGCAGCGCATTCAGCTTGATGAAGCCCTCGGCGTCGGCCTGGTTGTAGGCGCCCTGGTCGTCTTCGAACGTCGAGATTGAAACGTCGAACAACGAATCGGATTTCGATTCACGGCCGACGACGATGATCGTTCCCTTGTACAGCTTCAACCGTACCTTGCCGTTGACCGGCCTTTGCGATTCGTCGATCAGCGTTTGCAGCAGTTGGCGCTCCGGGCTGAACCAGTAGCCGTTGTAGATCATCCGTGCGTAGCGCGGCATCAGGTCGTCTTTTAATGCCACGACTTCGCGGTCGAGCGTGATGGATTCGATCGCGCGATGGCCCTTGAGCATGATCGTCCCGCCGGGCGTTTCGTAGCAGCCGCGCGACTTCATACCGACATAGCGGTTCTCGACCAGATCGAGCCGGCCGATGCCG
>CAZKNV010000010.1:0-17709 GCA_964554145.1 uncultured Burkholderiaceae bacterium | reverse complement strand
GCGACTTCATACCGACATAGCGGTTCTCGACCAGATCGAGCCGGCCGATGCCGTGCTTGCCGCCGATTGCGTTCAGCGTTGACAACACTTTGGCGGGCGACAACTTCTTGCCATTGATTGAGACAATGTCGCCGCGCTCGTACGCAAGCTCGATCACTTCGGACTTGTTCGGCGCTTTCTCGGGTGACACCGTCATCCGCCACATCGATTCTTCCGGCTCGAAGCTCGGGTCTTCGAGGATTCCGCCCTCGTAGCTGATGTGCAGCAGGTTCGCGTCCATCGAGTACGGCGCGCCGCCCTTGCGTTTCTTGAAGTCGACCGCAATGCCGTGCCTGTCGGCGTATGCGAGCAGCTTTTCGCGCGACAGCAGATCCCACTCGCGCCACGGCGCAATGACCTTGACGTTCGGCATCAGCGCATACGCGCCTAGCTCGAAGCGCACCTGGTCGTTGCCCTTGCCGGTAGCACCGTGCGAGATCGCATCGGCACCGGTCTTGCGCGCGATCTCGATCAATTGCTTGGCGATCAGTGGACGCGCAATCGACGTGCCGAGCAGATACTCGCCTTCGTACAACGCATTGGCGCGAAACATCGGAAACACGAAGTCGCGCACGAATTCTTCGCGCAGATCTTCGATGAAGATATTGTTCTTCTTGATGCCGAGCTTCAAAGCCTTGGCGCGCGCTGGTTCGAGCTCTTCGCCCTGCCCGATGTCGGCCGTGAACGTAACGACCTCAGCGTTGTAGTTGTCCTGTAGCCACTTCAGGATGACCGAGGTATCCAGGCCGCCGGAGTAAGCCAGCACGACTTTGCCGACGCTGTCCGCGCCCGCTTTTTTGGACTTTTTCATCGATGTTCCTGTCTGCTAAATGGGTCACCGAATCGCTCGACATCCAGCGACGCGGGATCTTGCTTTGCCGTATTGGTACGGCGGCGCGATTATAGGGCGGTGCCTTTAATCGACCTTTCGGCCCAGCAGCAAATACTCCATCAACGCCTTTTGTGCGTGCATCCGATTCTCTGCTTCATCCCACACAACGGATTGCGGGCCATCGATCACCTCTGCAGTCACCTCTTCTCCCCGATGCGCTGGCAGGCAATGCATGAACACCGCGTCGCGTGCGGCAGCCTGCATCATGTCGGCATCGACGCACCAATCGGCAAATGCCTTGGAGCGCGCCTCGTTCTCGGCTTCGTAGCCCATGCTGGTCCACACGTCAGTCGTGACCAGATCGGCACCGCGTGCGGCATCCATCGGATCAGCGAAGACCTGAAGATGTTCGCTCGCGGCGGCAATGGTCGCATCGAGGGGATAACCCGGCGGCGTCGACACGTTGAGCCGAAACCCGAGGCATTGTGCCGCCTGCAGCCACGTGTACGCCATGTTGTTCGCATCGCCGATCCACGCCACGGTCCGGCCGGCAATCGGGCCGCGGTGCTCGAAGAACGTGAAGATGTCGGCCAGGATCTGGCACGGGTGATATTCGTTGGTCAGGCCGTTGATGACCGGCACTCTCGAATGGGCGGCAAAGCGCTCGAGCTTTGCCTGCTCATAGGTGCGGATCATCACGATATCGACCATGCGCGAGATCACTCTCGCAGTATCTTCGATCGGCTCGGCACGCCCCAGTTGCGAGTCGCCGGTCGTGATGTGAATCACCGAGCCGCCCATCTGATACATGCCGGCTTCGAATGACACGCGCGTGCGGGTCGATGCTTTTTCGAACACCATCGCCAATGTGCGATCGGCCAGCGGCTGATAGAACTGATAACGCTTGAATCGATCCTTGATGATGCGCGAGCGCTCGAACACCCATTCGAGCTCGCCACGATCGAAATCGGCAAACTGCAGGAAGTGGCGAATGTCGGCCACCGCGGCCTCAAGCGGCTTTGGCGGCCGGCGCAGTCAGAAACGCCGAGATCAGCGGGGCCAGGCGCTCGACGATCAGGTCTGCTTCCTTCTCCCTCAGTATCAACGGCGGCAGCATTCGAATTACCGTGTCGTGCGTCACGTTGATCAGCAACCCGGCATCGAGCGCTTGCCGCACCAGTTCACCGCACGGCCGATCGAGTTCGATGCCGATCATCAGTCCCATGCCGCGGATCTGCGCCACGCCGTTGATGCCGGCCAATTCGCGCTTCAATCCACCGACGATGCGCTCGCCCTGTGCCACCGCATTGGCCATCAGGCCTTCGCTTTCGATGATCGCGAGCGTTTCGGCTCCTGAGCGCATGGCGAGCGGATTACCGCCGAATGTGGTGCCATGGTTGCCGGGGCCGAACACGCCGGCTGCCGGTCCCGCGGCAACGCACGCGCCGATGGGCACGCCCGAGCCAAGCCCCTTTGCCAAGGTCATTACATCAGGCTTGATGCCGGCCCATTGATGCGCGAACCACTTGCCGGTGCGCCCGATGCCGGACTGAATCTCGTCGATCATCAGTAACCAGCCGCGCTCGTCGCACAACTGCCGCAGCGCTTTGACGTAATCGAGGTCGGCGACGTAGATGCCGCCTTCGCCCTGCAGCACTTCGAGCCAGATGGCGAGCACACGGCGATCAGCATCGCCTGCACGCTTGACCGCATCGATGTCGTTGTAAGGCACCTGAATGAATCCGCTCGGAAACGGGTCGAACCCCTTGCGCGCCTTGTCGCTGCCGGTCGCCGCCAATGTGGCCAACGTGCGGCCGTGCCACGCGCGCTCCATCACGATCGTCTGCGCTTCGGGCTGACCGCGCTTGTGGCCGAACAGGCGAACCAGCTTCAGCGCCGCTTCGTTTGCCTCCGAACCGGAATTGGCGAAAAACACCTCCTGCATGTTCGACAGCGCGCAGATGCGGTCGGCGAGCATCTCCTGTTCGCGTACTCGATAAACGTTCGACGTATGAATCAAACGGCCGATCTGTTCGGTCAGCGCCGCGGTCAACTTTGGATGCGCGTGTCCCAGGCCATTGACCGCGATCCCAGCCAGTGCATCCAGATACTCGCTGCCTTGCTCATCAAATAGCCAGGCGCCTTTGCCGTGCGTAAATGCAACCGGCAAGCGGTTATAGGTGTTCATCAGGTGCGACATCGTCCGCGCTCCGTGCCAAAAAGAAAACGCGGCAGTCGTCGTCAAACACTGAGCCGCGCTTGAAGATTATAGGTCGCTGGAAACGCTTGATCAGTACGCCGCTGCCGAGGAGCCGTAGCGCGGTCCAGAAGTAGCGATGACTCAGTGCCCAGCGCCGGCCTTTCGGATTGCGTCGAGAATCTCGTGCGGCTCGACCGGTTTCACCAAGTGGAGATCGAAGCCTGCGTCGCGCGAGAGCTCGCGGTCCTTTTCCTTGCCCCACCCGGTCACCGCGACCAGCATGGTGCCGTTCATCCACGGCTTCCCGCGCAGCCGGCGCGCAAGCTCAAAGCCATTGACGTGGGGCATTCCGAGATCGAGAAAAGCGATAGCGGGGCGGAAATCGTCGGCAATCGCTTCGGCCGACACCGCCTCGAAAGCCGTTCGCACATCGTGGCCTTCGAGCTGCAGCAGGGCTGCGAGGCTTATCGCGAAGTCTCGGTTATCGTCGACCAGCAGAACGCGCTTCGGCGATTGCGACAACGCGTGCTGCCTTGACTCAGCCGCCACCACCTGCGCGGGTGCGACCGCGACCGGAAGGCGAACGATAAATTCGCTGCCGTGGCCAAGGCCGTCGCTGCGTGCGCTGATGGTCCCCCGATGCATCTCAATCAGTCGCTTCGACAATGCAAGCCCGACGCCCAGTCCGCCGTCGGTGCGCTCGAGCGAAGCATCGATCTGCGTGAACATCTCGAAAATTGTCGGCAATTTGTCGGCGGCGATTCCAATGCCGGTGTCGGCAATTCGTATTTCCACCGCGCCGTTGGCGAGGCGGACAACGACGCGGATCGCGCCGCCGGGCTCCATGTACTTGACCGCGTTGTTCAGAATATTGGAGAAAATCTGCGACAGCCGTGTGGCATCAGCGTCTAACTCGACATTACTCTCGGGAAAGTCGACCGACAGCGTGTGCCGCTTCGCGTCGATCAGCGGTCGAACCGCGTCGATCGCATTGGCCAGCGCTTCCCGCAGCGGAACGCGTGCTTTGCGCAGCACCAGCTTGCCGGTAGTAATGCGCGAAACATCGAGCAAGTCGTCCACCAAACGTACCATTTGTTGCAACTGGCGTTCCATCATTGCCCGTGCGCGGGTGATCGTCTCCGGGTCGGCGGTCATCCGCATGATCTGCAAGCCGTTGCGTATCGGCGCTAGCGGGTTGCGCAGCTCATGCGCAAGCGTTGCCAAAAACTCGTCCTTGCGCTGATCGGCCGCCTTCAGGGCCTCTTCAGCGGCGCGCCGCTCACGCATCTCATGCAGCAAATTGGCATTGGCCGCTTCGAGCGCCGTCGCTCGCCTATCCATCTCCGCCAACATGTCGTTAAAGGCATCGACCAGCACTCCGACTTCGTCGCTGCTGGTCTTGCGTACGCGCAATGAATAGTCACGGCGCTCCATTACCTGCTGAGCGACACGCGCTACTCCGAGGACCGGTTCCGTGATCGTCCGTTGCAGCCAGGCCGATACCGCCAACGTGACGGCAAGGCTGGCAAGGATTGACATGCCGACGATCAGCAGATAGCCGCGCAGCCGATTCCACAGCTCATAGCGGGCCCGCAAATACACGGTACCCAGCAACTGGTCGTTTTCGCGAATCTCGTGAAATATCGACAGTTGATCGCCTTCAATGCGATTCCCTTCGCGCTCCGGGGCGGTGGGCAGGACTGCGACAGCGCTGTCTGCGGCCACAAAGTCGGCGAACAACTTGCCGTCCGCGGTGTAAATGGCGGCGGCCGTCACCAGGGGGCGGAGTCGCAACGACGACAAGTTTTCGCGCGCCGCCTTCGGGTCGTCGAAACTCAGCGCAGGCGCCGATGTTCTGCCGAGTATGTCGGCCTGCGTCACGAGGTCGTTAACCCACGTTTGATGATATGTCCTCGCCTCATAGATGATCATTGCGGTGGCAGTGACGAGCAGTGCGATCACTGCCGTGCCGAGCATGACGAACGTCAGCTTGCGCCGGATCGAAGTCGAGATGTAGGGGAACATCGTTTAGCCGGCCTTGACGCGTGTCGCGACCGTCAGCAGACGTGAACTCAGACGCAGCCCGCTTTTCTCGGCCATCGCGACGTTTACTTCGAAGCGCACGCGACCGTCGAGTCGCACGAAGTTGATCACGCTGACGTTTTCGATACCACGCTCGGCATCGGTGATCGTCAACACCGAGCGCTCGGCAAGCGCCTTGGCGGCCGGGAAGAATTTCGGAGCGACGTCGCGGCCGATAAAGAGAACATGGGCGCCGGTCCACGGCTCGCCCGCGGCGATCCGTCGCACTTGCAGACGGCGGTTCTGCGCCGTTCGGCCCTGCGTGATCTGTTCGAGTTCAGCAGCGATGTCGTCGGCGCTCACGACGCCGATAACGATCGGTGAGTCCGCATTGGGAAACGCCGATGCCGGCCATTCGACATAGGTAATGAAGCGATACAGGTACGCGGCCATTACGCTGCGCTCGCTCGTTTGCGCGGTCGCGGTCACCTGTGCCCGACTCGAAATCGGCAGCGACAACGGCACCAAGACAATCAGCGCCGCCAACACCAGGTCAGCAGTGCGCCAGCCGAACGCTCGACGGCAAATGGCCATGGGCGTCACTGGTGCCAGACCAATCGAACGAAAACCGCGCGCTCGAATTCGGCTCGATTCACTGCTCCGCCCCACTCGGGATGGCGCGGATCGAAAGCGTTTTGGACGGAGAGCGATGCTTCCAGCTGTGGCATCGGACGCCAGCCGAGTCGCAGATCGAACGCTGTGTACGCAGGAACATACGGATTCGGCAATGAACCGACGCGCCTGGCGCTCACGTCGAGCTCGACGTTTCTCGACACGTCGAGACTCGATCTTAATTGCCACCAGCCTTCTGGATCATTGCCGGCGGTTACCGTACCGACGGTATCTTGGCTGCCCGGCTTGCGCTCGAACCTGACGCGCTGACGAACGATGCCGGCGCTTAGCCGCCAATTTTCGGTCGGCCGATATTCGCCCCACGCCTCGACGCCATAGGTGCGGCCTTCGATCTTGTTCTCGAACCTCAGGCCGGCAGGACCGGGCTCGAGGCTCCGAATTCGATCGAAGTCGTGCCAAAAGCCGGTCACAGAGCTCGAGAACCGGTTGCCCAGGTGTGATCGAAAACCGATCTCGGCGACCTCTGCGATCTCCGACTCGAAGTTCGGACCACCGGCCAGCAGAAAGGGCGGGGTCGCAGGGACGAAAAATTCGCGGTCGATGCGAGACGGCGCGCGCACCGCGCGACTCAATGATGCCCACAGCAACTCATCGTCAGCCAGCTGCCAGGCGACTCGAAGATTGGGCATGAACTCGGCGTCGGTGTACACATTGCTTTCGACCTTTGCGCCCAGCGTCACTTTCAGCTCTCGCGTGACCGCGATCTCGTCCTGCGCGAATACATGCGCCCATCGCAAATTCTTGTCGGCCGGAAGAAACGCCTGCACGGCTGGGTTGGAAACCCTGTCGCGTGCGTAGCGATAGCCGGCGCCCAAAAGCAGCGCATGCCCCTCTGTGGGAACCAGGCCGTACTGGACGTCGAGATCGACGATGTCCAGCCGCTCTTTGAAAATTCCCGGATGGTTACGGTCAGTGCGGTCGTAATACGCCTGCAGCACGAACGCGGAATCGTGCGCAAAGGACTGTGTCCAGCGTGCGAGTAAATTGGCTCCATGAATGTCTCGAGCCGAAGGCGCCTGATCGATACGGCCGCGGTAGTAGTCGCCTTGCACCGTGTAGCCGCGACTGACATTGCCGGAATCCAGGCGGAAGCCGATTTGCTCGCGATCTGATTCATCGCGTATGGGTCGGCGGTCGGTGAGCTCCGAGTTATCGCGGTCGAACGCCTTGCCGTACACGCGAAACGATGTCTTATCGCCCGTGGGCGAGCCATAGCGCGCAAAGGCGCCGCGTTCCAGGTTTCCTGCGCCGCCGCCGACCAGCGCGCCGTGCGTCGCATGCGCCGATCGTGTGATCACATTGATCACTCCGTTGACAGCGTTCGCTCCCCACAGGGTCGCGCCCGGGCCACTGATGACCTCGATGCGGTCGATGTCTTCAAGTAGCGTGTCTTGCGCTTCCCAGAACACGCCGGAGAAAAGCGGCGTGTAGACGACGCGACCGTCGATCAGGACCAGCAGCTTGTTCGCGAGCGTTGCATTGGAGCCACGTGCGGTAATCGCATACTGATTGGTATCGGCGCGCGCGACTTGCAGATTCGGAGCCAGACGCAGCGCTTCCGGCAAACTCGTCACACCCGCGCGTCGAATGTCGTCGCGGCTAATGACATAGATCGAGGCGGGAGCGCCGGCCAGCCGCTCCTGCCGGCGCGACACCGATGTAACGACGACATTGCCAAGCTCTTCGAGCGACAAGTCTGCCAAATCGACGGCGCGCGAGACCGCCGTCGCCGCTACTGCGCACGGGTATACGAATGTGGCTGCCACCACGGTCAACAGGGCACCGACCCTGCCAAAGCGAAACGCGCCCATCTTCACCAGCGCCTCCGTACAAGAGACACGGACGTACTCCGCCGTGCCAGACGCTTCAGCACAATGTCGTCCCAAGCAGGCAAGGTTAACCAAGCCGACTGATTTGCGCAGTAGTTTTCGAAATCAGACGCGGCATTGCGCCGGTCTTGGGGGTTTACGCCGCCCGCCTGCGTTGTGGCCGGCTTGCGACCAAAGCGATCAGCTGGTTTTCCTCGTCGGCCGACAGCACCCGTACCGACGGCACATAGCCTTGGTACACGACACCGTGCAGCTCGACCTTGTTCTGCACGCGCAGGTAGCGCACCAGGTATTCGACGATGTTGTCGGTGATGCGCTGGCCGGGCACCAGTACCGGTATGCCCGGCGGATACGGAACGATCTGATCGCAGCTGATGCGTCCGGCCAGGCCGCGATTGATCTGATCGTTTTCGTCGAGCAGCGGCACCAGCTCGCCGGTCGCGTAATACGCATCGCGCGGCAGGAATGCAAGTTGGGTAAATGGCGGCAGATCTAGCGTGCGATACAGCCTGCGCGGCGCGCGCTTCTCGCGCGCGATTCGCATCAGCGCGTCGTACAGCCGCGAACACTTCGAGCGTGTGGTGCCGATCGTCAGCAGCAGCGTCAGCGTGTTGAAGGTCGATTTCTCGACCGTGATGTTGAAGCGGGTAAAGAGTTCGTTCTGCAGCTCGTCGACCGTCATGCCGCACGAAGCGACATCGACGGTGATCTTGGTCGGGTCGAGCCGGATGCCGTCGCTCTTGACTTCGTCCGGCAGCAAGTCATCCAGATCGAGCACGCGAAACACGCCGGTCGAATTGATCTGCTCGCGCAACTCATCGGCCAGCATCAGTGTTCGCTGCAACAGTTTGTAGCCTTCGAGCACGGCCTGCTTGCGGCTGACATCGAGGCTCGCGATCATGCTGTACATCGGGCTGGTCGATGTATGCATGTTGAAGTTTTCGCGAAAGATGTGCTCGTTGAACGTCGGATCGTTCACGTGGATGTACGCGGCCTGCGACAGCGCGGACAACGTCTTGTGCGCCGATTGCGTCACGTAGTCCGCGCCCGACTCAAGCGCGGTGGGGCGCAGCGCCGGATGAAACCGCGCGTGCGCGAACCACGCCTCGTCGATCAAGACCTTGATGTTGCGAGCATGCGCCGCATCGACGATCGGCCGCAGGTCGTAGCGCAGACCGTCGTAAGTGCAGGAGGTCAAAACCAGCAGTTGCGCTTCCGGATGCTCTTCGATCGCCTTGACGATCGTTTTCTTCGACACCGGCCCGAATACGCCGTACTTGCGATTGACCGAAGAATCCAGATAGATCGGCTGCGCGCCGGATAACACGACACCGTGGTGCACCGACTTATGGCAATTGCGGTCGAGCAGCAGTGTTTCGCCGGGTGCGATCAGCGTTTGCAGGATGACCTTGTTCGCCGTCGAGGTGCCGTTCGTTGCGAAAAACGTGCGACGCGCACCGAACGCCCGCGCCGCCATCTGCTGCGCTTCGGCGATCACGCCGGTGGGCTCCATCAGCGAATCGAGCGCCTTGACTGACACCGATAAGTCGGCGTCGAACACGTGCTCGCCCATGAAGTCGTAGAACTCGTTGGCCCACGCGCTGCCGCGCATCGAATCTCCGCTCGAGTGGCCCGGCGTGTGCCAGGCATCCTTCGCTGACATTACGTAGGCTTTCAGCGCATCGTAAAAAGGCGTGCGCGCTCGCTCGGCGATCTGCGCATTCAGGATGCGATACATGCCGCGATGGTCTCGCTCTTCGCGGTAAAAATAGCCGTCGACCGCTTCGGTGAACAGCGCGTCAACGACCTGATCTTCCTTTTCCTTCTCGATCAGGATGTAGATGTCGAGCTCGGGGCGCAGCGATGTGATTTTCTGCACCAGCTTCAGTGCCGAGACCTGCAAGCTGCGCTTGCCGTCACCGTTTCTGCGGCTGCCGGCTTTCCCGTTGGTCTTGCCGTCCGGCGCGGCATACAGCTTGTCGTCGACGATCGCCGTCTGGATGTCGCCATCGCGCTCGATCAGCGCCAGCCCTTCCTTGGCAGTCAGGGCACCGATAAACGAAATGCCGAATGGATTGTCGAGCGAACGCGCTGCGGCGTTCAGCCCTTTAAGCAATTCGCGGAGGATCAGTGGCTCGTCATTGATGACGAGCACTTTGGAGGAAGGTTTGGCCATGCGGCGCGAGCGTGGCGTACCCTCGCACTGCTAGCTCATCGCTTTTATCGCGGCGGCTAGTCGGCTCTTGTTGCGTGCGGCGGTGTTCTTGTGAACGACCTTTTTGTCGGCGATCGAATCGATCACGCTGGTCGCCTGGTTCAGTGTTTCCATTGCGACTTTCTTGTCGCCGCCTTCGACCGCCTTGCGCACCGACTTGATAGCCGTACGCACCTTGGAACGCTGCGCCGAGTTATGTGCGTTGTGCCGGGTCGATTGACGTGCCCGATGCCGGGCTTGTTTGGTATTGGCCATAAGATTCGTGTCCAGCGAAGCGATCGCTTGGTGTGTGCTGCGGAAGGCGCGGCACTATAGCAAACCAGGCGTGATCGTTAAAGACGCCAAGATTCCAAACGACGAACCCGGCCCACGCTTGCTCCGCGCTCTTGCCACCGTTAGCGGTCTGACCTTCGCATCACGCCTCACCGGTCTGGCGCGAGACATGCTGATCTCGCGGATTTTCGGCGCCAGCGCGGAAACCGACGCCTTTAACGTCGCTTTTCGCATTCCCAATCTGCTGCGCCGGATGTTCGCCGAAGGCGCGTTTCAGCAGGCGTTCGTGCCGATGCTTGCCGATGTCCGCAGTCGCGACGGCGATGCGCAAACGGGCGTGTTCGTGGGCCGCATGGCGTCGGCGCTGTTTTGGGTGTTGCTGATTGTTTCGGTGCTGGGCGTGGGTGCCGCGCCGGTGCTGGTCTGGTTGATCGCTTCCGGCCTTGCACGCAATCCGGATGCGTTCGAACTGGCGACGCTAATGACGCGTTGGATGTTTCCCTACATCCTGTTCATGTCGCTGGTGGCGCTGGCGGCGGGAGTGCTGAACACTTACCGGCGCTTTGCGGTGCCGGCCTTTACACCGGTGCTGCTGAACGTGTCGTTTATCGCGTGCGCGCTGTGGCTGGCGCCGCAGCTCGAGCGGCCGATCATGGCGCTTGCGTTTGCGGTCGTGATCGGCGGCGTGCTGCAGCTCGCAATGCAGCTCGCGGCACTGCGCAGCCTCGGCGTCAACATTCGGTGGTCCTCGCCACTTGCCGCGTTTCGTGATCCCGATGTGCGCCGGGTCGGCGGTTTGATGCTGCCCGCTCTGTTTGCCGTTTCGGTGGCGCAGATCAGCATCATCATCAACACCAATATCGCGTCGCATCTGGCGACCGGCAGCGTCACCTGGCTGGCGTTTGCTGACCGGCTGATGGAGTTTCCGACCGCGCTGCTCGGCGTTGCGCTCGGCACCGTGTTGCTGCCCACCCTGTCGGTCGCGTTTGCCGAGCAACGCCCTGAAGAGTATTCGCACCTGCTCGACTGGGGATTGCGCCTGGTCTTTCTGTTGGCGTTGCCAGCGGCGGTCGGTCTCGGCTTGACTGCCGAGGGCATCGTGTCGGTGCTGTTTCAAGGACGCGAGTTCACGGCGTTCGATGTTCGCCAAACGTCGCTCGCAGTGGTCGGCTATTCGGTCGGATTGCTCGGCCTGATCGCGGTCAAGATTCTCGCGCCAGGCTTTTATGCGCAGAAGGACATTCGGACGCCGGTCAAGATTGCGATCTTCGTGTTGATCGCGACACAGATTGCAAACGTGGCGTTGGTGCCGCTGTTTGCACACGCCGGATTGGCGCTGTCGGTCGGCCTCGGTGCCTGCGCCAATGCGCTCGCGCTTTACGTCGGGCTGAAACGACGGCAGTTGTATCGACCCGCCGCCGGCTGGCTTCGATTTATTGCACGCCTTATGGTGGCGCTTGCAGTTCTGGCGGGAGTTCTGTGGTGGGCGCAGCGGCCGTTCGACTGGACCGCGATGCAGGCGGCACCATGGCAGCGCGCGGGCTGGCTGGCTGCGGTGATCGGTGCCGCGGCGCTTGCCTATTTTGTCGCGCTTTTTTCGCTCGGCTTTCGCGCGCGCGATTTTCGGGTGCGCCGCAGCTAACGGCCTAGCTCGACTCGGAACGGGTGGCCATCTGCTCCATCCGTTCAGCCACATCGCGCTTGTAGCCGAACGCAAAGAACACTTCGGCCATCAGGAAAATCGGCGCGATGAACACCTGAAAGAAGTTATCCATCAGTGCCGGCTTTTTGCCTTCGAATACATGGCCGATCAACTGCAACGCCCAGCCGCCGATGAACGTTCCGGCAAACACGATCAACGCGGGTCTGATTCCTTCGCTTGCGATGCCGTGCGCTGCCACCAGCAGTACCGCGACGAACAGGGTCATCGCAGCCGCCAGCACGGCGTCCAGCCGGAAGTAGTAGATCAGCACAGCCACCGCGAGCACCGTCGCGGCCGAGATCGAAAAGCCGCCCACCTCGACGCGTAGCAGAGCGAGCACAACAAACAGCGAAAACATGATCAGCGGCACGCCGACGAAATGCGTCAGCTTGTTCTTCGGATTGCGGTGATAACGCAGATAGAACGACATTTGCTCTTCAAGCGTTCTCATCGAACCTCCAAGGTGTCGACAGCTTCTAAGTCACTTGCTTCAACATCGTATCGGCGTCGCTCACTTCAAACTTGCCCGGCGCTTCAATGTTCAGCGCCTTGACGACACCATTATCGACCAGCATCGAAAAGCGCTGGCAGCGTGTTCCCATGCCGCGCGCGTTCAAGTCAAGCTCCAACCCCAGCTTCTTTGCATAGGCGGCCGAGCCATCGGCCATCATGCGCACCTTGCCGCCCGATTTTTGGTCGCGGCCCCATGCGCCCATCACGAACGGGTCGTTGACCGAAAGACACCAGATCTCATCGACACCCTTCGTCTTTAGTGCGTCATATTTCTGCAGGTAGCTCGGAACGTGCTTGGCCGAGCAGGTCGGCGTGTACGCGCCCGGCAGGCCGAAGATGACGATCTTCTTGCCCTTGACCATGTCCTGAACTTTGAAGGTGTTCGGCCCGATCGAGCAGCCTTCGGTCTCGGTTTCAACGAACTCCTGCAATTCGCCCTCGGGTAACTTGTCGCCGACTTTGATAGTCATGTCTTGCACCTTTGCCAATTGGGGAAAGCTGAAAGTCTAATCGCCCAATGCAACGCCCTCGCGTCGAGGATCGGCACCGCCGGCCCAGCCCAGGTTTCCGTTCGGCAGTCGCACTCGCACAATACCCTGCAAGCCGCTCGCCATATCGATCTCACGCACATCATGCCCGCGTGCTTTGAGCGTCTCGACCATGGACGGCGTGAATCGCCCCCGCTCGAGCTCGGTCGGTCCGTTGCGCGAACCGAAATTCGGCAGCGAGATGGCCTGCTGCACATCGAGATTCCAGTCGAGCACGCCGACCAGCGTCTTGGCAACGTAGCCGATGATCTGCGAGCCGCCGGGCGAGCCGACGGTGCCAACCAGCTGGCCGTTGCCGCGATCGAACACCAGCGCGGGGGCCATCGAGCTGCGCGGGCGCTTGCCCGCTTGCACCCGATTGGCTACCGGCAATCCGTCCGCTGCCGGCGCGAACGAAAAGTCGGTCAGCTGATTGTTCAGCAGAAAACCGCGCACCATCATGCGCGCGCCGAATACGTCCTCGATCGTCGTCGTCATCGACAGCGCGTTGCCGAAGCCGTCGACCACCGAGATGTGTGATGTGGCGGCCTTGTGCGGCGACGCGTCTTCCGCGGCACCCGTTTGCGTCCCTGGCGGCATGCCTGGCTTGGCCGTGCCCATGCTGCGATCGCTGATCAGTTGCGCGCGCTGCTTCAGGTACGCAGGGTCTAGCAGACCGGCCACGTTGACTTTGACGAAGTCGCTATCAGCCAGAAACAGGGCGCGGTCGGCGAATGCGAGCCGGCCAGCTTCGGAAAAGAGATGCACCGCATCGGGCTGCAACTCAAACTTGCCGTCGCCGCTCATGACACCCACCGGCAGCGATGCCGCGATATTGCGCGCGGCGAAGATTCCGAGCATTTGCGCCACTGCCACGCCGCCGGATGAGGGTGGCGGAAAGCCACAGACACGCCATTGTTTGTAGTCGGTGCAGATCGGTTCGCGCTGCCTCACCTGATATGCAGCGAAGTCGGTGATCGCGAGCCGGCCGGCGTTTGGATGCGCACGCACCGCCTTGACAATGTCGGCTGGAATCTCGCCGGCGTACAGAGCACTGGGATTGGCGGCTATCGCACGCAACGTCGCCGCGAGTGCCGGGTTGCGCATAGCGGTACCGACCGACTTCGGAAATCCGTCCGCGCCATAAAAGTAGGCTGCCGAGCCAGCATCGTTCTTCAAATATTTTTCGGACGCGAGTTGCATGTTGAGCCGCGGCGACATCGGGAAACCGTTCTCGGCCAGTCGGATCGCAGGCTCGAACAATCGCGCCCACGGCAGCTTTCCGTGCTGCTTGTGCGCAACCTCAAGCATGCGCACAGCCCCCGGCGTACCGACCGAGCGACCGCCGACCACCGCGTCATAAAACGGCATCGCCTTGCCGTCGGGCAGCAGAAACAATTTTTCGTCGGCCGCCATCGGCGCGGTTTCGCGGCCGTCGTACGCGATCACTTTGCGGCCGTCCCAGTGCATCAGGAACGCGCCGCCGCCAATGCCCGAGCTTTGCGGCTCGACCAACGTCAACACCATCTGAATTGCGATTGCCGCATCGACCGCGCTGCCGCCGGCACGCAAGATTTCGCGGCCCGCTTCGGTGGCCAGCGGATTGGCCGAAGCCGCCATATGTTTGGTCGCGGTGACACTGTTGAGGCCGACCCTGAAGGCTGATGACGCCTCGGGCTGGGATGGCCGTTCGCTTTGGGTGGCGCATGCCGCGAGCAACACGGCGGCAGCGAGGGCGCCGGCATTGAGCTTGATTCTCACCGGGCCTCCCCTATTTCGGCGGCAACCGGATCGCGCCGTCGAGACGGATCGTTTCGCCGTTCAGCATCACGTTCTCGATGACGTGTTTGGCCAGCGCCGCGTACTCCTCCGGATTGCCGAGCCGCGATGGAAACGGCGGTTGCTTACCCAGCGCATCCTGCACTTCCTGCGGCATGCTGAGCAGCATCGGCGTTGCAAACAATCCCGGCGCGATCGTGACACAGCGGATGCCCTGCCGCGCGAGATCGCGTGCGATCGGCAAGGTCATCCCGACCACACCGCCCTTGGACGCCGCATAGGCCGCCTGGCCGATCTGGCCGTCGTAGGCAGCGACCGACGCCGTGTTGACCAGCACCCCGCGCTCGCCGTCGGCGGTGGCATCCTGCTTTGACATTGCGTCGGCCGCCACGCGAATCATGTTGAATGTGCCGATCAGGTTGATGCCGATGACTCGCGCAAAGCTCGCGAGCGCATGCGGACCTTCCTTGCCGACCGTTTTTTCGCCGATCGCGATGCCGGCGCAGTTGATCAGACCGCGCAGCGTGCCAGTGGATGTCGCCGCCGCAACGACCGCCCTGGCGTGATCTTCGTTCGTAACGTCGCATTCGACAAAACGCGCGCCGTCTCCAAGCTCGCGTGCCAGCGTCTGGCCCTTGTCCACTTGCACATCGGCAATAACGACCCGCCCGCCATTGGCCGCAATCATGCGCGACGCAGCGCCGCCTAGGCCGGAAGCGCCACCGGTCACGATAAAAGTGTTGTTCTTGATCTGCATGAATCCCCCGCCGAAGCAGGAGATTCTAGAGCGCGAGCGCGCCGTCAGTCAGCGGAAAGTGCAGCGTGCGTACAGCCACAAAGTGCCGTTGATGTCGCCGTCGCCTCTGAACTTGGTCCGTGCGCGCACCATTGGCAGTTGGCATTTGTCGGCATCAAAGCCCGCGGAGTTCAGGAAGCCGCGCATCGATTCCGACGGAACGCCGACATGAAACTTCGGGCGTGTGTACTGGCCGGTGCCGGTCGCGCGCGGCGCCTCGAGCTGGATCGCCGAGCCGAGCCAGCTTGAACTGGACGCCGACGTAGCGTAAAAAGATCGCGCGCCTGACGCCTGCAACGGCAGCGCAGCACCGCCCGACAGCGTCTGACTTTGAGCTGAAAGAAGCGCGGCTTCGGGCATTACATCGAGGCGCAACTGCGCCGCACACGGCACTGCTGCGACCGCCAGCGCCAACGTCATCAGGGTGTGCAATCGTGTGCGGAAAGACAACACGCTAGTCCTTTTCAAATGGAATCCGACAGCAGCAATCTGACTCTTTCCCCCAGTGCTGGCAAGTATCCGATTGGATGACTAAAGTGACAGGCGAAAAACGGGAGAGCAATTGATGGGCCAGCAGGTCGCGAGCTATCGCATGGCATCGGCAAGCCGGATGGCCTAACCCTGTTGTAGACGGCCGGGCGGGGCGACGGCCAGGAGTTCGCCGAACCGACGCTGTATTGCTAGCGTATTCAGTCTGCGGGTGGGTCAGCGTCGCCGACGCCCAGGGAGCGCTGCATGATGACTACATCCACCCAGCGATCGAACTTGCGGCCGACGGATGTCATGACCCCGACATAGGAGAAGCCGCAGGCGCGATGCGCGCCGATCGAAGCGGCGTTTTGCGAGTCGCCGATCACCGCCAGCATCTGCCGCAGGCCGAGTGCAGTACAGCGTTCGATCAGCGCGTTCAGCAGCACCTGGCCGACGCCGCCTCCGGTGGCATCCGAGGTTACATAAATCGAATCCTCGACCGTGCCGCGATACGCCGCGCGCGGACGGAACTGAATGACGTAGGCGTAGCCGACAATCCGGCCATCGAGCTCGGCCACCAGATACGGGAGGCCAGCCTGCACGATAGCGGCATGGCGCTTGCGCATCTCTCGTAGATCAGGTGGCTCGGTTTCGAACGTACCAAGGCTGGTCTTGACGTGATGCGAGTAGATTGCCTGAACCGCCGCGATGTCTTTGACTTCCGCGGTGCGGGTCTGAATTGACGATTTCGCCTGCATGGGTGCCGCTCAACGCGAATCAATTGGCCAGAGGATAGCCATGTCGCTGTGAGATCGCTGCAACAGCGAGTCGACGAACTCATCCGTGAGTGGGGCGTCGTTGTCCAAGCGACCCGTGAAACCCAAAGTTCTCATGTCGTGTTCGGCACGCGCGGCGAAAAAAGCGTAGTTCTCAAGGTCATCCGTGACGTGGATGACGAGTGGCGCAGCGGAGATGTACTGCACGCGTTCGATGGACATGGCGTCGTTCGAGTCTACGAGCACATTGAAGGCGCAGTGTTGATGGAGCGACTGCAACCGGCCACCTCACTCGCCGACATCGCGCTGAATGGTCGAGACGAGCACGCAACCGCGGTGATCGCCGATGTGATTCGACGGATGTCGAAACCGTCAGCAGTATCGGCAACTTGTGTCGCCGTTCATGACTGGGGAGAAGGGTTTCGCCGCTATCGGGAAAGTAATGATCGGCAGATTCCTGCCGAGTTATTGGATCACGCTGAACGTCTTTACTTTGACCTCGCCAACTCGCAACGTCATGTGCGACTCTTGCACGGCGACCTGCACCATTACAACGTCTTGTTCGATTCCGATCGCCACTGGCCTCGCGATAGACCCGAAAGGCGTGCTGGGAGAGCTCGAATACGAAGTAGGAGCGGCTCTCCGCAATCCCTGCGAAAACCCCGGGTTGTTCGCTTCACCTGCCAGGATCGAGACAAGAATCGCGCGCTTTGAAGCCGAGCTGAAGCTCGATCCCGATCGGATGCTTGCGTGGGGCTTTGCCCAGGCGATCTTGTCCGCGATCTGGACTGTCGAGGATGGCTCGGCGATCGATAGTGAAAATGCTGGCATTCGCCTGGCCAATGCCATCCACCCAATGCTTACGCAGTCATGGTCTTACTGAATCTTGCCGCTGACCTCCTGCGCATCTTGCCAGTCGCCGCTGCGCGGCGTCACGTTGGTGTCGGTTGCAGGCGCTGCCGACGCAACGGGCGCTGCCACTTCCATCGCCGGAGCGGCACCACCGACCACCGGCCGGCCACCGTACACGCTGGCAATGATC
>CAZKNV010000009.1:0-18168 GCA_964554145.1 uncultured Burkholderiaceae bacterium | reverse complement strand
ACGACAATGATGCAGCAGTGGGCCGACTTAATCGATGAACTGGCGACCCGCAAGCCGAAGGTCTCAACGATAGGGCGCAGGAAAGCAGCCTAAGAGTTTCACCGGCCCGACGGGTTTCGGGCAAGGCGGCGGGACAGGCGCATTGGACGCGCCTCCCGCCTAGCCACACCACCTACTAGGAGGCGTTATGGTTGAAGTAGATAGTAAGCCGGCACAAGAGAATCTGACGCACGGACTTACGTTGAATCAAATCGATCAGGCGGAGAACGATGCTCGGATGGTCGCTGCAATCTTGTCTGTCGCTACTTTCGCGGCCGAGGCGGACGACTTCATGGAAACGTTTCGCGTTTATCGAGAGCACTTACTTAAAGATTCGTGCATCGAGTTGCCGGGGATGCCGGACCTCAGCACGAGCGATTTGGGAGTAATGCTTTCCGGCGCAGCGATACGCGCTCATGCGATACACGAAACGTTGCGAAACTTCCACCGAGGAAATCAGAACAAGGCGCGCGATGAACTAACGCGCGCCACGTGATTCGCCGCGCCGCGCCTAGCCCGACGGGGCGAATAGCCGCTTCCCTTGGGCGGTCTGGCGCGGCTTCTTTCACAAGGACGAGCGAAGGGACGCTTAATGTTCTCTCAGATTCGCTGGCGAGCGGATTTCCGATTCGCAGATAGAGTTGCGAAGCTGGAATTAGCCGGAGCGCGTGCAGACTTAACTGCAAAGCTGCTTGAATGGGTCAAGCTCATCATGCGGCAATGGCAGTTCGAGCAAGGCGGCCGATGGGTAGGTCGTGGACTCTTAGAACCCGCGAAGAAGTTCGAGCGCCTTTCCAAAGACGAGCTGCAACAGTTGGAGCCGTGGAAATGCGCAGGCAGCTTCGTTAATTCTGAACTTGGCCTTTTCCTAAAGCTTTGGTCTGACAAGCACAAGCATGTCGAGGAGATGCTAGACGGGCGCGAATTTCTTTTGTGGAAATCGTTCGCGGTGCTAATTCTGGATTGCAAGCGACCTGATGATTACTTCGATGCTCGGCTGGCAGCCGACTTGCTCACTGAGCACATGATTTTCGAAAGCTTCAAATTATCGCAAGCGCGCCGAGCGTTTGGCGCTTCGCAACGGCAGACGGAGGCGAATCGGCTGAACGCTTCCAAGCCGAGAAAGAAAATTCGGAAGACAGGCTTTGCAATGCCGACACCTGAACAGCTTGAACTGTTCCGGAAGAACTTTGAGAATGCACGTAGTGGCAGTGACTACGGCTGGAAATCAGCCGTTTCAAAAAAGTACCAAATTAGCCGGGATAAGGCGCGAAGCATTCATGCGCAGTTGACGCCAGGCCATCGCTAATCGCAATACTTGACGCCTGGCCGTCGCTAGTCGTCAAGGCGTCATGAACTAGAGCGCAGCGGCGACTATCTTCGCATCGTGTTTTCTACACGGTGCATAAGATGACCCAAGCGATTATTAGACTTCCGGCCGTACAAGCTCAGACAGGCATAAGCCGCAGCGCAATCTATCAGCGGATTTCGCAGCGTTTGTTTACTCGACCGGTTCACCTCGGCGCAAGAGCAGTGGGATGGCCTGCGGGGGACGTAAGCGCCATCAACTCCTTCAGAATAGCCGGCAAGAGCGATGATGAAATCCGCGCTCTCGTTGAACGACTAGAAGCCGCACGTCAGTCTGCCGCTCTGGGACACGCAAACGCATGAAGCTTGGCCGGTTTGTGCGCGAGCGGCTACCCACGGCCGCCACTTACTTCGATGCAGTAGACCTCAAGCTGCACGGGCGTGGTGCCTGGCGATCGGCGGTTTGTCCGTTCCACGAGGACGCTAAGCCGAGCTTGCGCGTGAACTACGCACTTGGCTCTTTCCGCTGTATGGCATGCGGCGCGCACGGCGGCGACGTGCTGGCGTTTCATCGGTTACGAACGGGTCAAGGTTTCGTTCAAGCCGCGCGCGAGCTTGGCGCGTGGGTGGGGCAGTGAACCTGCGCGATCTACCTCACCACCTGACGATGCACGGTCCACCTATTCCGCCGAAGTGGGCGGCGCGGCATCTGGCGCAACAAAACATTCGTGGCGACTTCAAGGCGGAAGCGCTGCACCCATACACCGCCGATGCGAGCGGCACGGCGTCGCACTGGCGTATCCGTGCGCGACTGGCCGACGGCTCGAAGTGGATTCGTCCGATGCAGTGTCGAGGTATGTTCTACGAATTGGGCGAGCCGCAAATTGACAACGCGAAGAAGCCACTCTATCGCCTGCATGAGTTGGCGAACGCTGATCCGTCTCTACCTGTTTTGTTTGTCGAAGGCGAAGCAAAGGCCGATGCGTTAGCAAAGCGTGAATTGGTCGCCACTACTGCCGGCGGCGCAACAAGTGACGACAAAGCCGACTTCGAACCATTGCGCGATCGGCACGTAATTCTCTGGCCCGACAACGACGAGCCGGGCAAGGCGCATGTGCAGCGAGTCGCAGCGAAGCTGCTAGCTCTCGGCTGCGCAGTCGAGGTACTCGAAATAAGCCGCCTAGAGCTCCCAGAACACGGCGATGTAGTGGATTACCTGCGCGCGCATCCGGACGCAGCAGCGGCCGATTTAATGGCCTTGCCGAGAACATCTGAGATCGCTGCGCCGCCAGCTAGTGAGACGACTCTCCCGCGCCGTGTAGAAGCAAACTTAATTCGTCCAACTGCAAACTTGGTGTGTGCAGCCGACGTGCAATGCGAGCCGATTCGCTGGCTGTGGAATAACTGGCTCGCGACAGGGAAGTTTCACGTTCTCGCGGGCGCAGCGGGCACAGGTAAAACGACAGTAGCGCTGAGCATGGGCGCGACAGTCAGCAAAGGTGGGCGGTGGTCTGACGGAACGCGGTGTGAGGCGGGCGACGTAGTGATCTGGTCGGGTGAAGATGATCCCTCCGACGTGTTAGTTCCTAGATTGCGTGCAATGGGGGCCGACGTTGATCGCGTGCATTTCGTTAGCGGCGTAAGCGCTGACGGCGGAACCAGGCCGTTCGATCCTGCGACCGATATTGAAGCTTTGCGACGCGTTTGGCCTATCGGAACTCGGCTCTTGATCGTAGACCCGATAGTTTCAGCGGTCGCCGCCGATTCGCACAAGAACGGCGAAGTTCGCCGCTCGTTGCAACCGCTCGTGGACCTGGGTAACGAACAAGCATGCGCGGTACTTGGCATTACGCATTTTTCAAAGGGAACAGCTGGTAGAGAGCCGCTAGAGCGTGTTACCGGCTCACTGGCGTTTGGGGCCATGGCTCGGGTCGTTCTCATTGCCGCAAAACTGCCAGATAAAGAGGATCGCTTGCTGGCGATAGCGAAGTCAAACATCGGTCCCGACCAAGGAGGATTCAACTATGGCCTGCGGCAGATACAAGTTCCGAAAGACCACAAGGTGTCGCAGCCGATATGGGCTTCACGGGTCGATTGGGGCGCGCCACTAAGCGGGAGCGCACGCGAGTTGCTCGCCACAGCCGAAGCACATGGCGATAGCGTCTCCGACACTCCGGAAGAAGTAGAAGGCTTCGTACTCGACTGCCTGCGCGATAGGCCGGTAACCGCCAAGCAGATGCAGGCGGACGCCAAAGGAGCCGGCCATTCCTGGGATCGAGTGAAAAGGGCTGCCCGTCGGCTCGGAGTGAAGCCGAAAAAAGCTGGCATGCGAGACGGATGGATATGGGCGCTACCAGGTACGTCCGTCCCCGAAGAAAGCGCCGAAGGGAGCGAAGGGAGCACACAAAATAGTGTGCTTTCTTCGCATTCTTCGGGCGATCCATTGCACTCTTCGGACGCGCAGCCGCAGCACAGGGAGTCATTCTGATGGGCGCGAGCGATCTTCTCGGACGCCTGGCGCTCGCGGGTGTACGCGTCTCCAAAGACGGCGCGAACATTGTCGCCGAGGCTGACTCACCGTTAACCGATGACCTACGAGCGCTGATCCGCGACAACAAAGCGGCACTACTAGGCGCGCTTGAACCGAGCATGGGCGGCGCGCAGGAACGGCTGCAACGCGTATTGGCGAAGCTGGCAGCAGAGCCGGACAAGCAACGCGCCGCGATCTTCGACACAGACAGCGCGCCCGGTGTCGTCATTTGCACACTAGCGATACGAGATGTCGGCACTTGCGAGCTGCAAATCCCCGCCGATCAATACGACCCTTGGGCGATTCTTTCGGCCCTAGAACAAACGCAATAGGCGGTTGCGGCGTGACCGACCTGCAAGACGTAGACGCGCTAATAGAGAAGCTCCGCTTCGACGCCTCGGCTAGAGGGCTGCTTGGCCGACTGCGCGAAGGCTTAGTAAAGAGGCGCCTGTACTTCGCCGAGGACAGCGACGGCAGGACAATTTTCTGGGTGGGCGAGCCTCTCTCCCACACTGTCTGTGTGCCGCGCCACGCAGAGCCGATGCGCGCACTCGTGCAAGCGGTTCGCATGAAGGGCCGTGCAGTGCCGGTTGATCACCTGACAGCACCCGGCAAGCGGCAGCGGCAACGCATTGCAGAACAACTCCTAAGCGCTCGCAACGCCGTGCGCCGTTGCTCTCCCGAGCTGGCGCGAGAGTTGGACGCGGGAATCAGGATGGAAAGAACGCACAGCGGCTACTCGATCCGTTTTGTCTCGCGTGCCCGCATACAAACCGACCCTTTGCCGACCTAAGCCCGACTCTGCACCATGGAATAGCAACAACTTCGGAGAAGCTGCCGTCTAATCGCTGAATGAATCGGAAGGCATCAATGACTGAATACACGAAGGCCGAGCGCATGGAACGGTTGCGCCTGTTTGCTGGCGAGTACCTCGCTTCATCGCCCCACGTCAAGAGCATGACGATCTGCGAGCAACTATCCGCCGATGAGAGCTGCTTTGCTGGCGTCGCGTCGCGTGACACCGACGACGGCCATATAGAAGCCGGAGCCGTGTACGCGCCGATGCGCGAGGGTTTGTTCGTGCCGGATGCCGCTTGCACGTTGGAATTTTCGCCGCTGGCGAACTAAGGAGAAACAAAAGTGCCGGGCTTACTTGATTACATTGCAACCGATCCGTCTCAGCGCGCCATCACGGCGATCGGGGCGGGCCTACTCGGCGTCCGTCGCGGTCAGGAGGGTCAGGCGATTCTCGGCGGACTTAACGCTTACGACCAGGCACTAGCGAACCAGCATCGCGCACGCGTTACCGACGCGCAGATGCAAGAGCAGTCCTTGCGCATGCAGCAGCTACAGCAACAAATTGCCGATCAGGAGGCCGCGCGCAGGTTCTACGGGGATCGGTCGCAGTTGATGCATCCCGGTACTCCGGCGGTTGTTGGCAACATGGATACGGCGGAGGCTGCCAGCCCCAGCACGCCGCGCAGTAGCCGAGATTTAGCGCAGCGCCTCATGGCGTCGGGCAATCCGGTGTTAGTGCAACAGGGCTATGCGATGCTGACTAAGCAGGATGAGCCAATCAAGGTGGGCAAGGATGATCGTCTATTGGCGCGCGACGGCAACGGCGGATTCCGCACGTTGCTCGATGCCGCGCCGGATGAGACGAGAACCACCGAACTCGCAAAGTTGATCGGCGAGCGCGACAAGTTTCCGCCGGGCCATCCGATTCGCGCCATTTACGATAACCAGATCAGGAAAATCTCGACGCATGCGCCGGCGACAAATGTAACCGTTGGCTTGCAGGCACCCTATGCAGGACAGGACTCGCAGGGCAATCCGATCGTTGTGCAGCCGGCCAATCGCCCCGGCGTCGCGCCGCAAGTGTTGACCGGGCCGGATGGCAAGCCGATTCAACCGCTTGCGAACAAGAAAGCTGACTTGTCAGAGGCGCAAGCTAAGGCGACTACTTTGCTCGGGCAGATGGTCTCTGCCTCCAAGGAACTAGAAAAGGCAGGCGGCGATCAGGCCGGGGCCATCGAACAATTTAATGTCATGGCGTCAGGTACGCCAATACGCGCCCTTGCATCTGAGCGCGGAGGGCGTCGCCGTCAAGCGCAAGACCAGTGGGCGGAAGCGTTCTTGCGCTTCAAGACCGGCGCGGCAACAACCGAGGCTGAGATTGCGCGCAACGTCGCCACGTTCTTCCCGCAAATTGGTAACGGACCGGAAGTCATTGCACAGAAACGGCGCGCTCGCAAGCAAGCAGAAAATGATATGCGGATTGCTGCCGGACGCGGTACTACACAGATTGATGCGCGCACCGATGCTTCGGCAGACGGTCAAGCTGCAACGATGAGATTCAACCCTGCCACAGGAAAACTTGAACGGGTGCAGCAATGAAGCGGGTTCAATTTGGCGCGGAGATTGTTGAGTTTCCCGACGACATGCCGGATGCGGATATCGAGCGCGTACTTTCCAAACAACACGCTTCGCTTGCCCCGCCGTTCGCCGCGCCGACGAAAACGGACGATCAACGCCGCGCAGAAATCGGCGGTGGTCGCCTGCAAATGTGGAATCCAGGCTCGCTCGTTGGCCTTGGCCCTGATCGTTTCGATTTGGGCGTTGACCTAAATCAGAAAACGACTGAGGCATTAGCCGGTGCGGGCCGTCGCTTTGCCGACATTGGCACGCTCGGCAATCGGCCGATGAAAGATGCGACAGCCGATAGGCTGCTCGATAGCAGCGGTTACGCGGCAGTGGGCGGGGCAGGAGCGGATCTAGCGACTTTGCTTGGTCCGGGCGCGCTGTTGCGCTACGCGGGCGCAGCCATGAAGGGCGGCAAGGCGCTGCAAACCGTCGGGCAGTCCATGGTTGCCCCGCAGTCGGTGCGCGCTGCCGCTGCTACGGGCGGCATCTATAACGCGGCGACAACGAGCGGCGACTTGACCGAGCGCGCAATTTCCGGGGCTTTGGGTCTTGGACTCGGCGCTGTCGGGCAAGCGGCGCCGACTGCCCTGGCGCGCGTTATCAAGCCGAGAGGCAACGCGGAAGCGAACGCATTGCGCGCCGCTGGCGTTGAACTAACGCCCGGTCAGGCATTGGGCGGACGCTGGAACGTCGCAGAACAAAAACTCACATCGCTGCCGATTGTGGGCGACATGATCGCCAAGTCGCGCGGACGCTCGATCGAAAGCTTCAACGTCGCCGCCGTCAACGAGGCACTAGCACCGCTCGGGGTGACGCTGCCGAAAGGCATAAGCGCCGGCCGCGACTTAATCAACAAAGCGGACGATATTTTCGAGGAACAGTACGGCAAGATCATCCCGCAACTATCAGCGGGCTTTGATAATGCACTTAACGCTGGCGTAGATGCCGCTGAACGTATAGCTGCGCAAGGTGGCAAGGCCAAGCAATTCAGGGCCATTGTTGACGATAACGTCTTATCACGTTTCGATCAGAACAGCGTCATTGCCGGCGACGCCCTCAAGCAAGCCGAGAGTGAACTCAAGCGGGAGGCGCGCGGCTTTATGCGCTCCGGCGATCCAGACCAACGCAAGCTAGGTGAGGCGCTATTGGCTACACGCGATGCATTGATGGCATCGGCAACGAAGTCAAGCCCGAAGGAAGCGATTGCCGACCTCGCCAAAGCGGACGCGGCCTATGCACGCTTTCTGCGCATTCAGACGGCGGCAGGGCGGCAAAGCGCCAAGGATGGTGTGTTCACTCCAGCGCTACTGGCATCGGCAGTACGCCAAATGTCTAGCGGCGCCCGAAAATCGCAATACGCCAAGGGCAATGCGCTGATGCAGGACTTCGCCCGATCGGGCGAGCGAGTCGTCGGCAACTCCTTCCACGACAGCGGTACAGCGGGCAGGGTATTACTTGGCGGCGGCTTGTTGGGTGGTGCGTATTACGCAGACCCGACAGCGGCCGGTGGATTGTTAGGCGCTGCCGCCCTTTACTCCCGGCCCGGCCAGGCTGCTCTACGTGCAGCTATGTCGCCGCGCTCGGGTCGGCTGATCGATATAGGCGGGCAGTTGGATCGGCTGTCGCCAATCGGCGGACTGCTCGCACCGCGATTCCCTTCCCTTTACGCCAGTCAGCAGTAGACACATGACTGAAAGAGCAGTGAAGGATCAGCCATGAATCATCCTGGGCAGTGGAAACCGGGCCAAAGCGGAAACCCCTCTGGGAAACCGCCAGGCTGTGGACAAGTCACGAAATTACGCGCGGCGATCGCTGAGCACATTCCCGACATACTGGAGCGGCTCATTGAGCAAGCCAAGTCCGGCGATACACAAGCCGCACGCTTGCTCATCGAGCGCGCCTTACCCGCGCTAAAGGCGATCGAGCTACCGATAGTCCTCCCGCCCATGGCGGGAACCATTGTCGATCAAGCAAAGCAGGTTCTTGCGTCCGCTACCGACGGTGCCTTGTCGCCGTCAGAAGCGAATGCACTGCTTGCCGGCTTGGGTGTGATTGGAAAACTTACCGAGACTGGAGAACTGCTGCAGCGGATCGAAAAGATCGAAGCTGCGCTGGAGAAACGAAATGCTTAAGAACCGAGTGGCCGCGCTAGAGAAGATTGTCGGCGGCGATAGCGTCCCGGTCTGCTTCTTCGTTCGCTTCCACGGCGTCCCGCTGGAGCGGGCGGAATGGGAAGGAACAGTATTCGAAAGAACGAATGATGAGTCCGAAGAAGAATTTGATGCGCGCGTAAGGCGAAGCGTGCTGGCAGCAGCCCCAGGTCCGGGGTTTAACGTCGTTCATCAGATCACTGCCCAGAGTGATTCATGACGCATGTTCGCTGATCGGACGCGGCCTTGAATTTGTTCGAAAGCCTAAACGTCGCTTTGTCCCAGAACCTGCGCACCAATGGGCCACGGCGCCGCGCGGCTGGATGGCGGGATAACTTGAAAGGAATTGAAATGAGCTTTGTGCAACGAGAGTTAAGCGCGATTAGCACTGCGTTAATCGATGAGAACAACGCCGGCAAGAGAGCTGAACTTTATGCGGCACAGCAGGCGCTCGCATGGGCGCTCGAACCTAGCGGCTACAAGCGTCCGCTCAGCACCGTCCTGCGAAACAACCTTAAGGGCACTCCGGAAGACTCAACAGATTATTCGGCTGATCCCCATCCGATTGCGTCTTGAGGTACTTGTTCCCATATCGACTCTCAGCGACGATCACCCAAACGGAGTTGCCACCTACGCTGCAGTAGAACTTCCATTTGTCGGCTTCTGTGTCAGCTATCGCCTGCTCTTGGCTCATTTTCCAGCGCGCGTTGGGATTCACGCCGCCGACATGAGTTATGCGCTCATGCGGGTTCATTCGGTCTGATTTGTTGATGCAGTAAATCTGAACGTTGGCCGCCATCTTGCGCTCCCTTTGTGAAACCCAAAAGAGGCTACGGGAGGCAGGATTGTATTAAGGTCGGCGAGAAAGCGGCAAATTCATTGCTTACTTGGCTAGTTGATTACCAGTCGCCGCCAAACAGCAGCCAACCGATCACAAGCGGCACGGCCCAGACTAGGAGCGCGCCCCGCCCTAAGTCAACGGATTGGGCTACGGCGGCGACTGCTCAAGCGTTATCGACTGCATCATCGAACAATGGGCTGCGCTTCCGGAATAAAGTACGGCGATAAATCAACCGCTTGCATTGAATCAATCGGCCAGCCTAGCAACCTGAGAACAGGTTGAAACTATGGACGACTATCCGAAGTTACAAAACAATGATTGGTAAGCGCGCCAATGCGCTAACCGAGGCGCAAAGGTTGGATTGGCATCGCCGCCGCGACACCTGCTCGGGAGTGCAAGTAGCTGTATTGCCGCTATTCCTAAAATGGGAAGCGTTGACTCGCGCGCTAAGAACACATCGAGACCGAGGAGACAAACGCACCTATTGGTTTATTGCCGCCTGGGCACTCGGCGGACTAGTCGTATGGTGGGGTCGTAGTGAAGCGTCCACTGGGAGTGTGAACTTCGGCTGGCTTGTCATCGCATATGCCTTCCTCTGGTTGTGTCTCACACACTGGCAGGTGTGGCAACTTAACGAGAAGCTCGAACTTAATCGAACAGCCGTTGATTTACTTCTCGCCGCTTGGATCGGCGCCGG
This sequence comes from uncultured Burkholderiaceae bacterium, assembly GCA_964554145.1. GTDB lineage: Bacteria > Pseudomonadota > Gammaproteobacteria > Burkholderiales > Burkholderiaceae_F > JACCZX01. Next base: position 8,179 of record CAZKNV010000009.1, on the reverse strand, counting down.
TGGTAGAGACAGCACCTTCTGGGAGTTCCGTGACCTCGTAGACGCAGAACTCGAAGGAATCGACTTTGATTCAGACCGCTACAAAACCTGGTGGCAGGACCGAGAGCTGGATTTGCTCGAATCGGTTGATGGAAAGTCGCGCTACGAGCTGATGCTTTCCTAGGGCACAGTGACGGAGATGCGCGGTAAATCGGTCGATTAATTGCGACGCGCGCCTCTCACGGCCCCTACTGGCTGCACCTTTGCAGCGCGGAAGTCCCAAGGCGGCATGGGTGATTCTTCTCTCCACAAGCCGCGCTTAGCGTCGCGCGCCTGCCGCTCGATCGGCAAGCACACCGCCGGCTGCGTCAGGTACTTGTGAAAGCACCATGCAAGGCCGTCGTGCACCTGACGCCAATTCACGTGCACGCCGTCGCAGTGAACGTGCGCCACAGTGCGCCGGTAGCGGTCTAGGCTGACTGGCTGCACCTCAATCGTCTTCGCGTCTTTGCACAACGCAACGAGGTTGCGCCGGCTGATCTGGCTGTACGGTTGCGTGCGCTCAGGCGCGTCGATCTCAGCCAGGCGCACGATTGTCTTCACGGCGCCATTGCGCACGGTGAGCGTGTCGCCGTCAGGCGCGCTGACGAAGACGAGTGCGGCGGCGATGAGGGTGGCGGGGGTCATTTCTTCAAGTAGTGACTCGGCGGCATCATCCCCCACGTCGACTGTGCGGGTGCATGAGTCTTGTTTCTCGGCTCTGTTCCCGGCGACCAAATCATCACTCTGCACTTCGAGCAGGCGATGAACTCGGTCTGATAGTCCGGCTTGTCCTGGCGCTTGATCGAGACGACCACAAAGTAACCGTGCCCGCACGCCGGGCAATTGAACGTCTCGGAGTTGCGGGCCATACTGTAAAGAATAACAGTAAGCCAAAGACCGACCCAGCCATGCCGCTGATGCGCACTGGATCAAAGAAGCGAGCGATTCCGAATGCAATTCCGACTATTCTTTTCGCTCTTAGCGAGGTCCATCACCGTTCATCGGGAAGGCGGGACTCGAACCTTGACAGCCGCCTGCACAGCGCCCAGAATCGCTTCCGGGCATAGCCCATTAGGTCGTCCCCTGGCAGTTCGACGGCCGCACGAGACCCGTTCATAACGGGTCTTTGTGTTTCTGGCCTCTCAAAACAACTGTATTTGGTACCAAGTAGGCCTACGTCTGGCCCAGCCATGGACTCGACAAGCTTTCCACTATTTTTAAGCTTCAGATACGCCGCATGTAACTTGTCGTAGCCTGACACCCTGAGGGGCCAGACAACCAAGTCCGCGATTTGAAGATAAGGGTTCGCCTTCTTTTTGACACTGAATTCCAACAACGTTTTAGCGAACTCGTCCGCACGTACGGGCGAGTAGATGGCTGCCCTTTCCGCATTGAAGGGGTGCCCGTCTGACCGCAACTCCTCGTAATACGAACTTAGCAGCTTATCTTCAACAGGATTGCTTTCCTCGACGATCACGCGTAGTCGGGCATCAAAGTGCCTGCATACCTTAACCGCTCGTTCAACGGCGATTACAAATGCTGTGCGGCAGAGCATCCACGGCTTTCCCGCATACGCATCTTGGTAGCGAAAGTTATAACCCGGCCGATCCACCACACATGCCAGCGCATGCACCGGTAGCTCGGCCATTAGTCGATCAAGGTCCGAGAAAAAGTCTCGTTGCTTTTCGGCCGCTTCAGTGGCCAGCCATCGAAAGCGTTCTGTCTTGCACCGGATGTCCCGGGAGCGAAACTCCCGTCCGTTGATTTGCGGCCAGCGCGCGCGAAAATCAGCAAGCATATTCTTAACATCGTCTTTGCGCGCTTCGTCAATGAGTACGCCTCCAAGCACGAACGCGTCCCATTTGGTGGCGGCGCCGCCGTCGTTGTGTTTATCCGGATAGCGCGAGCCGGAGTCGTCCATGTAGAAACAGAACGTCCTCATTCGGGCTTGGCCGTGTGCTTATGAGCGCTAATGGACATCGGGCAATGCCATTGGTAACGAGCCCATTCCCAATGGAACAATGCTTACTCCCGCGCCGATAAACAGCCAGAAGCTTCCGCTTTTCGCGTCTTGTCTGAAGCAGCAAAAAGCACATCAAATTGCGCGTCGGCGATACAATGTTCTCGTCGGTTCCCGCTTGCCACTCGGCTTGCAGTCGACGACCTTGATTGCTAGCACCAAACTTACGAATGCGACGGCGCCGACAAAGCGGCGGTCGGCGGCCCTCTGCCACAAGGGACTAGTCGAGTCAGGCGTTACGATGCAATGCAGTAGGGAACGCGCCCGTCCAGCGAACAAAGAAGCGGGTAAGAGGGCGGGTACCGGAGTTACCATAGCTTGTATAAGGTCCATAAAATCAACTGCTTACACACAATATGCTCTTGATGATCGATAACTACGATAGCTTTACCTACAACCTCGTGCAGTACTTCGGCGAGCTGGGTGAAGATGTACGCGTGGTGCGCAATGACGAGATCACGCTCGACGAGATTGAACAACTTGCGCCGCAACGCATCTGCATTTCGCCGGGGCCATGCTCACCCAATGAAGCCGGAATTTCGCTGGCGTTGCTGCAGCAGTTTGCAGAGCGGACGCCGATTCTCGGTGTGTGCCTTGGACACCAGGCGATCGGCCAGGCATTTGGCGGAAAAGTCGTTCGCGCAAAGTCGCTGATGCATGGCAAGGTGTCGATGATCGAGCATACGTCGCTCGGCGTGTTTGCGAACCTGCCCGACCATTTCAGCGCGGCGCGCTATCACTCGCTTGCCGTTGAACGTGCGACGCTGCCCGAGTGTCTTGAAATCACTGCGTGGACGGCAGACGGCGAGATCATGGGTTTGCGTCATCGCACGTTGCCGATCGAAGGTGTGCAGTTTCATCCGGAATCGATCGCCACCGAGCATGGCCATGCAATATTGAAAAACTTTTTGCAGATGTCGGAGAGTGTATGTCGATAGCACCTACCGAAGCGCTGGTTCGATGCATCGAGCATCGCGAAATCTTTCAGGACGAAATGCTGTCGTTGTGGCGGCGATTGATGAGCGGCGAACTGACGCCGGTGCAGATTGCAGCGCTGACGATGGGCTTAAGAGTCAAAAAAGAAACGATCGGCGAGATTGCGGCGGCGGCGCAGATCATGCGCGAGTTCGCCACCAAGGTCGAACTCACCGACCGCACGCATCTGGTCGATCTATGCGGCACGGGCGGTGATTCGGCCGGCACATTCAATATCTCGACCGCTTCGATGTTCGTGGCTGCCGCTGCGGGCGCGCGCGTGGCCAAGCACGGCGGACGCAGCGTCTCGTCGGGCTCGGGGAGTGCCGATGTGCTGGAAGCGCTGGGCGCGAAAATCACGTTGACGCCCGAGCAGGTGGCGCAGTGCATTGACGAAACCGGCATCGGCTTTATGTTCGCGCCGAATCATCACGCGGCGATGAAACATGCTGCACCGGTGCGCAAGGAATTGGGCGTGCGCACGATCTTCAACCTGCTCGGCCCGCTGACCAATCCGGCCAGCGCACCGAATCAGGTCATGGGCGTGTTTCATCCCGACCTGGTCGGCATTCAGGTGCGTGTGCTGCAGCAACTCGGCTCCAACCATGTGCTGACCGTCTACGGCAAGGACGGCATGGATGAGGTATCGCTGGGCGCTGCAACGATGGTGGGCGAGCTGAAGGACGGCGTGGTGCGCGAGTATGAAATACATCCGGAGGACTTCGGCCTTGACATGGTGTCGAACCGCAGCTTGAAAGTCGGCAACGCGGTCGAATCAAAGGCGATGGTGCTCGAAGCGCTTGGCAATGTCGAAGGCACGCCACGCGAGATCGTCATCCTCAATGCCGGCGTTGCGCTGTACGCCGCCAACGTCGCAGATTCGATCGGCGACGGCATAACACGCGCCCGCTCCGCCATCGCAAGCGGCGCCGCCCGAAAAACGCTCGATAGCTTCGTCGCCGTCACTCAAAAATTCGCATCGTGAGAAATCCAACACAATCGGGGTCAGACCCCGATTTAACGAATGTGCTTGAGCGGATCCTGGCGACCAAGCGCGAGGAACTGGCGGGTGAGAAAACTCGGCGCTCGTTGGCCGAGGTCCGGCGTGAAGCTGAAGGGCAAGGCGATGTGCGTGATTTTGTTGGCGCGATCAGGGCCAAGCTGGCGGTCGGTCGCTCGGCCGTGATTGCCGAAATCAAGAAAGCAAGTCCGTCGAAAGGGATGTTGCGCGCGCAGTTTGATCCAGCAGCGATTGCTGCCAGCTACGCAGCCAATGGCGCCGCGTGCCTATCGGTGTTAACCGACGCGCAATATTTTCAGGGCTCGCCGCAGCACCTTGCAGCGGCACGCAAGGCCAGCGGTCTGCCGGCCCTGCGCAAGGATTTTGTGGTCGATGCTTATCAGATCTACCAGTCGCGCGCGTTCGGTGCCGACGCGATTTTGCTGATCGTTGCCGCGCTAACCGACGAGCAGCTCATTGAGTACGAGGCAATCGCGAATGAGCTCGGCATGGCCGTACTGGTGGAAGTTCACGACCGGATGGAGCTCGAGCGTGCGTTGCGCCTGAAATCCCCATTGATCGGCATCAACAACCGCGACCTGCACTCGTTCGAAACATCGCTGACGACGACACTCGACCTATTAGCGCACGTACCTGCCGATCGAATCGTCGTTACCGAAAGCGGCATCCTGGCGCCGTCCGACGTCGCGCGCATGCGTGAAGCCGATGTGCATGCATTCCTGGTCGGCGAGGCCTTGATGCGTGCGCCCGATCCCGGCCAGGAGCTGGCGCGGCTTTTCGCGTGATCGATGTTGCCGAGCTGGCGCCGGGTTGGTCGGCGTTGGTCAAAGCGTTTTTCGAATCAGCGGACGGCCGCACGCTGCATGCATTTCTGGAAGAGCGTCAAACCGCCGGCGCCGCCATTTTTCCGCCGCAGCCACTGCGTGCATTGACGCTGACTCCGTTTGCTGACGTGCGCGTAGTAGTTCTTGGACAGGACCCTTATCACGGCGAAGGACAGGCGCATGGCCTGGCTTTTTCAGTTCCGCATGGGATAAGAGTGCCGCCGAGCCTCCGGAATATTTTTCTCGAACTACAGAGCGACCTTGGCTGCGCTCAACCGTTAAACGGCACGCTCGAGCATTGGGCACGACAAGGCGTGCTGTTGCTGAACGCCATTTTTACCGTCGAACGCTCGCAGCCGGGCTCGCACGCGCGCAAAGGATGGGAGACGTTAACCGCGATGCTGCTCAACGCGCTTGCCGCCGATCAACAACCGAAGGCATTCATGCTGTGGGGAGCTTTTGCGCAAGCCTGGCATGTGCGCATCGACAAGCCGCATCTGGTGCTGCAGGCGAATCATCCATCGCCATTGTCCGCACGTCGCCCGCCGATTCCGTTTATTGGATGTGGGCACTTCTCGCGCGCCAATGTCTTTCTGCAACAGCACGGCCGCGGAACAATCGACTGGTGTCAGGAGCGTCGATGAGGCAAGCACGCTGCGCCAAGCCAGTTCCTGCGCAACTGCTGTGCACCACGAGCACTTTTCGCATCGACCTCCAAGGTGAACTTCATCGGCGGTTGCACGGCGAGCTTGACATCGAAGCGCATCAATTCATCGCGCCTGAATGCGACTGTGTCGACCATATCGCCGGTCGCATAGCGAGATAAAAGCGTATCGATATTGGTCGGTGTTACCTTCAAGCCGCCAAGGGCAACCAGCACATCATTGGCGGATAAGCCAGCCGCTTGCGCCGGCGAACCGTCGAACACATGCGCCAGCTTGCATTCTCGATTCGCGTCGGTTGTCTTGACGCCGAGCAGAGCGAAGTGCGCAGCCTCTACCGCCGGTTGCTGCACGCAACGCACGCCGAACGGCGCGAACAACGCCGCGAAATCGGGATCGACTGTGCCCTCGGTCCACTCGGAGATTTCTCGAGCAAACGACAATCCGGTTGCTTCTTCGGTCGCCTGTACGATTTGATCTTCCGCTACACCGCGATAGTCATCGCCGGCCGCCTTCCACTGCTTCCACAACAGTCGCATCACATCGTCGAGCGAGCGTTTGCCTCGCGTTTGCGCGCGAATCGACAGGTCGAACGCAAGGCCGATCAATGAACCCTTCTGGTAGTAGCTGACCACGCTGTTTGGCGCGTTCTCGTCCTGCCGGTAATACTTGATCCAGGCGTCGAACGAACTGTCAGCCACGCTTTGTTTGAATCGGCTCGATCGCTGGGTCACCGTGGTCAGCGTCTTGGCCAGCGACGTTAAATACTGCGCTTCATTTAGCAACCCGGCGCGCGCCAGCAGCAGATCGTCGTAATAGGATGTAAAGCCTTCGAACGCCCATAGCAGTCTCGTGTAGTTTTCTCGGGTCAGGTCATAGGGCACGAAGGCCGCCGGCTTGATGCGTTTGATATTCCACGAGTGAAAATATTCGTGGCTCGCCAGACCCAAAAAATTCCGATAGGCCTCGGTCGACTCCCTCATGCCGGAAAACGGCAACCCTTCGCGCTTGGTAACAAGCGCCGTCGAATTGGGATGTTCAAGCCCGCCGTAAGCATCGCCCAGTGCCATCGTCAAAAACGTGTAGCGATCAAACGGCGCTTCATGGCTGCGCGGCTCGAACAATTTCACTTGCGTTTCGCAGACGCGCGCTAGATCGGTCGTTAGCCGTTGCATATCGAGCTTTGGCACTCGCCCGGTGATCGCGATTTCATGCGGAATGCCGAACACGTCGAACCTGCCAAGCTCGAAGGCTCCGATCTCGACCGGACAATCGATCAGCTCGTCGTAGTTACGCGCTTCATAAGTGCCGAAGGCATGCCTGCGCGTGCCGCGTGCGGGTGAAAGTGCGGTCGCGACGCGCCAGCTGCGGTACTTCGCGCCCGCCGGCGGCAAGATATCGACGGTGCAGCGCACATGCTCGAGGCCGATTGGCAGCAGAAACACCGAAGTGCCGTTGAAGAATCCGTGCGTTTCGTCCAGATGCGCTGCGCGGACCGACAGATCCCACGCATACACCTCGTAGGCCAGTTCAAGCTGCTTCGCCGGCGCTGCGCGCCATGTGTGTTTATCGAGCTTTGTCAGCGCGAGTCGGCGGCTGCCGGCAAGCGCTGTGATGCGCACGATATTGCGCGCGAACTCGCGCACCATGTAGCTTCCGGGAATCCATGCCGGCAGCATGAACAGTTGGCCCTGCGGATCGGGCTGCTCGACTCGGCAGGTGACGTGAAACAGGTGAGCGCTCGGTGACGCGGGGCGTATTGCATAGTGAACGGTCATCGCGGCTCTTGGCTTGAAAATCAGCCGCGCAGAATTTCGAGCACGTCCGAGCGGAATTCGCGCCGATAAAGCAGAAACACGATGCTCGCAGTGGCGAGCGCAAAGGCAACCGCCGAGGAAAACCACATCAGCGCAGCAAACGACATGTAGCAGGCGCGCAATCCGTCGTTGAACGTCTCTGCCGCCATGCCGACCACCCTTCCTGCGCGATCTGCGTACTCTGCACGCCGTGCTTCGCCGCGCTCGAACGCCTTTGCGTCCGGCATCGACGCAATGAGCAGTGCGCCGAAGGTGTACTGCCGCATTGACCAGGTGAACCGGAAAAATGCGTAAACGAAGATGCCGATCAGCAGCAGCAACTTCAAATCGAAAACGAACGCGCTGGTGGCAGCAGCGAATGGAAATTCAATGATCAGCTGGGCGGCGCCCTGGGTTCCAAGCACGGCCAGCAAGCCGCCGACAATGAGAATCGTCGTCGACGCGAAAAACGACGGGCTGGTCGACAAATTCTGCAGCACGACGCCATCGACCACTCTGTTTTCGCGGCTCGTCGCCTGCAGCATCCACAGCTGTCGATAGCGGTTGGTCGTGGCCAGCAGCGAGCCAACTGCACGCCGGCGCGCAAACATCGCGTAGCCGATCCAGGCAATAAAAAACGCCGCCAGCGCAAGCCAATCGAGCAGCGCGAGGATCGTGAAAGCGTGCAGCAGTTGCATTGACGCCGCAGCATAGAACACTGCGCGCGGCCGGTTACTGGCGATGATCGATGTCGGCGAGCAGCAGTTCGACCGGCATTGACCTTCTGCTATCGCTTGCGCGTCAGCCGCAGCAGCGCCCACACGGCCAAGCCGGCGAGCATCACATAAAGTGCAATGTTG
>CAZKNV010000008.1:0-19248 GCA_964554145.1 uncultured Burkholderiaceae bacterium | reverse complement strand
TATCTGCAGCGCATTCGCGAACACATGGAGAGCGGTCGGCGCAGCGGAGTGCGCGCTACTCCGACATTCTTCATCAACGACGTGATACACGACGTCTCGTTTGGCTTCCAATCGCTAATCGACCGCGTCGAAGCAGAACTGCGCAGCAGCGAGCAACTGAAGAAGCGTTCGTGAAGATCGATCTTTCCGGCAAGACCGCCATCGTCACGGGCTCGACGGCCGGCATTGGTTTCGCTGCCGCCAAGGGTCTCGCCGAGGCTGGCGCGACCGTCGTGGTGAACGGTACAACCAGAGCCACTGTTGATAGAGCGATCGCCGCACTGACGAACACCGTACGCGGCGCTGTGATTCGCGGTGTAACCGCCGATCTCGGCACGGCGGACGGCTGCGAGATGCTGTTCAAGGCTGCGCCGTTCGCCGACATCCTCGTCAACAATGTCGGCATCTACGGCCCGCAGGATTTCTTCGAGATTCCGGACGAGGAGTGGACGCGCTTTTTCGAGGTGAACGTCATGTCCGGGGTTCGGCTGTCGCGCGCCTACCTTCCGGGCATGATGAAGCGCAACTGGGGGCGGGTCGTTTTCATCTCGTCGGAATCGGCGCTGAACATTCCGGCCGACATGATCCACTACGGTTTCACCAAGACCGCCAATCTCTCGATCTCGCGCGGGCTCGCCAAGCGGCTCGCCGGCACCAACGTCACGGTGAATTCGGTTCTGCCCGGCCCGACGCTGTCGGAAGGGGTGAAGGCGATGCTGAAAGAGAGCGCAGAGAAATCCGGCCATTCGGTCGAGGAGGCGGCCATCGCCTTCGTCAAGGCGCACCGGCCGAGCTCGATCATTCAGCGGCCTGCGACTCCAGAGGAGGTCGCTCACATGGTGATTTATGCGTGTTCGCCGCAGGCCTCCGCCACCACCGGCGCCGCGCTTCGCGTGGACGGCGGTGTGGTCGATACGATCGTTTAATTGACGATCGCCGCTGCGCCTCTGCGTGGCTCGATCCGAATTCAGTGAGGTCTGTCCATAGCGCGGCGTTACCGCGACGGCTACAGCTGAAACGCAGCACCTGCGCGCCGACATGCGCAGGAAACCGGTGCACGGGACACTATCCGCACCGAAGAGATATACAGCGATGAAACCCGCAACGCTCATACGCCCGGAACACTTTCCTGAGATGGCGCACGAGTTGGTCGCGATGCCGGCTTTCGTTTGCGGACCCAGCAAGCCGGTCTTGCGCTTGGAACGCATGCGGGCCATGCGATTGGTCCCGCGCCGTAAACGGCCGACGCAACTCCGCGCCCCGCTCAACGTGCCCGAGATGGCGCGAAGCAAGTTCTTGTTGCTGATCAGCTTGGGAGTTTCCTTTGCGCTGGTCGTCATCGCCGCCGGATGGCTCTTGGGCGATCCAAACCAAGCATTGACGCGTGCGATTGCGTCCATGGGCCCGCATGCTCTTGCCACGGTAGTGCTGAGGGTGCCCCAGTGAAGACATCCCTTTGAAGCTTGTCTCGTTGTTCGCCGAAAATTGCCGGTTGATGTCCGCTGACACAAGAAAAACTGCGCGTGACATCGCGAGATCACGGAGGAGGCCAACACTCGCGTTCGTGCGAACGCACACTTCATTCATTCCAAACGAGGGAACCTGACGATGAGCACGATCACTACGAAAGATGGCACACAGATCTATTACAAGGACTGGGGAAAGGGACAGCCCGTGGTATTCAGCCACGGCTGGCCGCTCAGTGCGGATGCTTGGGAGGCGCAGATGTTCTTCCTGGCCTCCAATGGCTATCGCTGTATCGCCCATGATCGCCGCGGCCATGGCCGCTCGAGCCAGCCGTGGAATGGCAACGACATGGACACCTATGCCGATGACCTTGAACAACTGCTCGCAGCACTGAACGTCAAAGACGCCACGCTGATCGGCCACTCCGCCGGCGGCGGCGAAGTCGCGCGATACATCGGGCGATACGGCACTAAGCGCGTCGCCAAAGCGGTGCTAATGGGTGCGGTGCCTCCTCTGATGCTTAGGACTCCCGCGAATCCAGGTGGACTGCCGATCGAAGTGTTCGACGGCTTTCGCAAAGCGTATCTCGCCGACCGCTCGCAGTTTTTCCTGGAGGTTGCCAGCGGACCCTTCTTCGGCTTCAACCGGCCCGGCGCCAAAGTTTCTCAAGGGCTGATCAATTCGTGGTGGCTGCAAGGGATGATGTCCGGCCACAAGAACGCCTACGACTGCATCAAGGCCTTTTCTGAAACCGACTTCACCGAAGATTTGAAGAAATTCGATGTGCCGACCTTGATCATCCATGGCGACGACGATCAGATCGTCCCGATCGGAGCCTCGGCGATGCTCTCGTCAAAGCTCGTGAAAAACGCCGTACTGAAAATCTACCCCGGTGGGACTCACAGCTTGGGCGACACCAGCAAAGACCAACTCAATGCCGATTTGCTCGCGTTCGTGAGATCAAGCCTCACCAAGTCCGACTCCACAAAGCGGGAGCACGAGACCGCTTGAGCGGTAGCCGCAACACCACCGCGTCCAGCGGGCACTCGAACGCCTGACGCGGTGAAGCGTTCCCGATGCGCGACAGTCGTACGCGGTCAAGCGCGCGTTCTTAGGCGCTGAGTCTTGCGCCCGCGCTTGGCCGACGCACCGGCTTTCCGATGGCGCGTGCATTCGTTCGCTGTCATTTCTCGAATAATTTCTGCCAGCCGCTGCGTGCCAGGCCCCGCGTGTTCGCGGTCGGCGAAAACGAGATAGAGGTCCGCGTAACGCTCCGAGCCGTCGGTAGGCAGCGCCTTCAAGGTTCCGGCTCGAAGCTCACTGCGGATCTTGTCTTCGGGCAGAAACACAAAGCCATAGCCCGAGCGCGCGGCCTCGATCGCGGTAGACATATCGCTGACCGTCCAGCGCTGCATGGTTTCCGTCCAGGGCGTAGTCGTCCGATCTGGACTCGTCTCGCGAATGGTCAGCTGCCGATACGGCCGCAAGTCGCGCATCGACAATTTACGTCTGAGCTTGTGCAGCGGATGGTTCGGATGTGCAACAAGAATGAAGCGCAACCGCATTAACAGTTCGCCACTGAAACCGGCTGGAACACCGGCGAAGATGGCCAAATCCGCCTGGCCTTTCAGCAGCTCGTCGCTGCGGTGGCCAATGACCGACTCAATCACTTCGATACGAGTGGTCGGGCTTTCTTCTCCGAACCGATCGAGGCATGCCAGCAGCAGCCACGTAGGAAACAGCACCTCGATAGCCAAGCGCAATTCAGCCTCCCATCCGGCTGACAGCCGCTGCGCGGAGCGCTCGATCTGCGCTGCTTCGTCGAGCAGATAACGTGCACGGCGATAAAGCAGCTGCCCGATCGGCGTCAGCGCAGCCTTGCGGCCTTCAATCGCAAAAGCCTTAACCCCGAGCTGGGATTCAAGCTGTTGCAACGCATACGTGATCGACGACTGGCCTTTGTGTAGTGCATCCGCCGCTTTCGAGTAGCTGCCGCCGTCGACGACCGCAACCAGTGCGCGCCATTGTTCGAGCGAAATTCGCGGTGCTTTCATCGATTCATTAATTCGATCAGTTCGTGCCAAATTTTGAGCTTTTTTATCGAAAGCGGCAATGATCAAATGACGGCAACTCAACCTCCGATCGCAAATCGAAATGAAAACACTGCTGCAGATCACATCGAGTATCTATGCCGACGCCGGGCAGTCGACCGGCCTGGTTAAACGCTATGTCGCCGCGTGGCGCAAAGCAAATCCCGACGGTCAGATCCTTGTGCGCGACCTCGCCAAGGATCCGGTGCCGCATATCGACGCGCGGCGCTTTGGCGCGTTTCTGGCGAAGCCGGATCAACGTACCGCAGAACAGCAGGAAATCGTCGACTACTCCGACGCCCTGATCGACGAGCTTCGCCAAGCCGACGTCGTAGTGCTCGGCTTGCCGATGTACAACTTTGCCATTCCGTCGACGCTGAAGGCGTACTTCGATCACATCGCACGGGCCGGCGTCACGTTCCAGTACACCGACAAGGGCGCGGTGGGCCTACTAAAAGGTAAAGAGGTCGTGGTGTTTGCCGCGCGCGGCGGCGCTTATGTCGGCACGCCGCTCGATACACAAACAGCCTACGTCGTGGACTTTCTTGCATTCCTCGGCATGGACACGATCGAGTTCGTGTACGCCGAAGGTCTAGCGATGGGCGACGAAAGAAAACAAAACGCGCTGGCTGAGGCGCACGCGGCAATCGAACGCCTTGTCATGCCCGAACTGGTTGCGGCGTGAATTGACGAATGGAGTATGAACATGAATAAGCGCGAAACGACAACCTTCAAAAAGCCGGCGGAAGCTAGTGCGCGCAGCGTCACGCACCGTACGCGCGGACGCTCGCACGGACCGATCACGCGGCTTGTCAGCCCGTCCGACGTCGGCGAGCTCATCAAGCCTTTTGTGTTTCTGGACTATTTCGAGATGGATCCGAAGCACACGCCGGCGATTGGTTTTCATCCGCATTCCGGCATCGCAACGCTCACGCTCCTTCTCGAGGGGCAGGTCTCCTACGAAGAAACCTCCGGAACAAAAGGCGTCATCGAGCCGGGGGGCGTTGAATGGATGCGCGCCGCGGGCGGCGTCTGGCATACCGGAGGTGTCGTCGGAATCGCACGCGCCAAGGGGTATCAGCTATGGATCGCGCTTCCTCCGGAGATGGAAAGCATCGAAGCCGCAGCACAGTATCTCGGAGGCGAGCACTTCCAGTCGCATGGTCCAGCGCGCGTCATCTTGGGTCGCCACGGCGAGGCCGCGAGTAAGGTCTCCGCGCCAACGACCATCAACTACCTGGACGTTGCGCTGAAGAAGGGCAAAAAGTGGCGCTACGAGCCGCCGGCCAATCACACAGTCGCCTGGATCGCGGTGCATCAAGGTAGGCTGGCTACCCCGGAGATCGTGGATCGGGGTGAGTTGGCAGTGTTCGAAGAATCGAACAGTGCGCTCGAATTGGAAGCTCTTGAAGATACGGGCTTCATCCTAGGTTCGGCTGTCAAGCATCCGCACGACCTCGTGCTCGGCATGTACTCCGTTCATACGAACACACGCGCGCTCGCCAGAGGCGAAGCAAGAATCGGGGAAATCGGCAAACGCCTTCAGGCGGAAGGTCGTCGTTAGGTGAATCTCTGTAATGCCAGTCGGCGCAACTCTCGGTTCACGCGCCGGCCAACTCTCGACGGCGAACCGCCAGCGGAGCCCGACCCACGTCATGCTCTGCTTGCGCGTCGATGGCGCCGTTTCGTTCGCCGGGTAGGACCTGCTCGAGCAGCCACTGTTGGAACAGTTGAATTTTCCCGCGGTTCTGCGAGCCCGGCGGATACACGATGAAGTACGAGTATTTCGTGGGCACGCTTCGGAAAAGAGCCGAACCAGCCGGCCGGATTCCAAGTCCGCTTCGACGAGCGATGCACGCGCCAAGGCGACGCCGAGGCCGGCGATAGCCGCCGGAAAGAGCAGATTTTGGTCGCTGTAATGCGGTCCTGGAGCGACATCGCGATAGTCCAAGCCGACTGCTTCGAACCAGATCGACCAAGGCTTGAGGCCAGCCCAGCGCTCGCCCTGCGCAAGCCTGATGGTTTGTGGGAAGAGCTCGTGCAAAGCAGGCAACGCGCGGAAAAGGCTATTTAGTCAGCCGCAGTTGAACTCGGCACGGTGAAAGAAAATGAGCTGTGCTCACTTGGGATTCGTCAAGACGGATCAGCCGCGCAGCAACGGTTGCGAGGAGTGTCTAAAAATAGGCGACAGCTGGGTTCATTTGCGGCTGTGCCTCGAACGCTGAAACGCCACGCTCATCTCTACGTCGAAACGAGCGCGGCGATTGCAGCGGGTCAATGACGTGGATCGCGCGTTACCGGGCGGCCAGCTTGGATTGCTCTACAGCTCGAAGACCGGCTGCGACAATCATCCGCTCTTGCGCGGCAGTTGCGATGGGTATATCGCCTTCTCCGCCCACGTTTACCAATCCCAGTCGTTGCGCTTCACGCAGTTCTGCAACGACTTGGGCGCGAGTCTTCGTCGATACGGGCTGTGGTGCCCTGATGTTTGAATCGGCTTCTCCGAGAGAAATAAGGCCGAGGCGCTGCGCCTCGCGAAGTTCGGCGACAATTTGGGCGCGGTCTACAGGCTTGGCGCGGTCTCCAGGCACAAACAGAAAATCGCCCGGGTAATGCACTGGTCCTCCGCCCGCGAAAGCGGCACCGGCAACACTCATAAGAGTTGCGATAGATAAAACACGTGCAGATTTCATGATGATTCCTTTTCAGGTTGACGTTGAACTCATTCGATCCTGATCGCACGCCGCTTCCAGCTTTGAATCCTGACAGGCATGCGATGCAGCTCGCGTAGTGGCGTTCACAACTACGCGATCAAGATAAGCTTGAATTCGCTCTCTGCAGTGACTGGCGCATTACATTGGCGTAATTAGGCTGCGCGCGGTCGAGCGGCTGCCGTGCAAGCAAACCGCACAACCGACGCTCGTTATGCGACGGTGAAACCTACTCGAGTTGTTCCCGGCAGCGACTCCGCCCAGGCTGCGCCACGATGCATTCGCGCAATGGCTGCGACGATTGCGAGCCCGAGACCATGATTGAAGTCGCCATTGCTGCGTGAGGGCTCAATGCGGAAGAAGCGGTCGAACAGACGCGGCACATGCTCCGGCTTGAGTTCGGCGCCTGCGTTCTCTACAACGATGCGTACCGCATGCTTGGCCGATGGGTCAATGTGAACTGTCACGATGGAGCCGGGTGTGGCATGACGACTCGCGTTGTCGAGCAAGTTCGACACCGCTTGCTTAAACAGGCCCGGTTCGACTGACCACGCCGCGTCCCCCACGATTCGTACGTTGAGCGCGCGCTCCTGCAGCGTGCCCTCGTGGAACTCGACAACCTGGTTCACCAGCTTTGCAAGGCCTGTGGGTGCGTCGCGCCGCGCCGCCATCCCACGGTCTGCACGAGATAGAAACAACATGTCGTTCGTGATGGCCGAGAGGCGCTGCAGCTCTTCCAGGTTGGACAACAGGGTTTCGCGCATCTCGTTGGTCGACCGTTCGCGGGAAATTGAAAGTTCGGTTTGACCGATGAGGGCCGAGAGCGGCGTGCGCAGCTCGTGCGCCACGTCAGCGTTGAAGCTCTCGAGCTGACGATAAGCCTGCTCGAGGCGATCCATCAGCGCATTGAATTGATCAATGAACGGCTGAAGCTCTCGCGCGTGCGCATCGAGAACCAGACGATCGCTTAGGCGATGAGGCGCGATGCGTTGTGTCTGGCGTGCGAGCTCCACAAGCGGCCGCAGGCCCTGCCGAACCGCGACCGTGCCGATGGCACCTGCACCAAACGTGCCCAACGCAACGGCGGCCAGCAGCACCACGCGAAGAAAGGCGAGCATGCGCGCGTCCGCTTCGACATCGATCGCATATCGTCCTTGCAGCGCGCCAGTCCCGTCGGCAAAAGGCAGCACGAAACGCTTCTCTCTTTGATGCGAAGAAAGCGTAAAGACCGGCTCCGCCGGGTCCGCATAGAACAGGCGGCCGTCTGTGTAATGCAGCTCGAGCCGTGTACCGTCCCGGCGTTGGGCATTCTCGACGAGAAGATCGAAATACCGTGAATCTCCGCTGCGAAGCAGTAGTTGTGCAGTCTCGGCGAGCTTGTTGATTTTTACGTCGAGCAAGCGCTCCTGAGAAGCTGCCACGTGCGAACCCACGGCGCAATAGATGCCGAGACATACCAGCCCCATCATGACAAACGCCTGGGCCATCAGCTGCCAAGTCAGCCTGCCTTCGATCGAATACGTCGCAGTCTTCATCAGGCGCGAACTTCCAGCACGTAACCCATGCCTCGAACGGTGTGCAGAAGCTTGGGTATGAACGGATCATCCATCTTTGCGCGCAGGCGTCGAATCGCGACTTCCACCGCGTTGGTTCCCGTGTCGAAGTGCATGTCCCAGACCTGCTCGGCGAGCGTAGTCCGCGACAGAATGCGACCCTGGCGACGTAGCAGCAACGCGAGTAACTGGAACTCCTTGGCCGTGAGGTCAACGCGCTCACCAGCGCGCATAACCTTCCTCGATTCCAGGTCGAGCTCGAGGTCTGCAATCTGCAAACGCGTGGGGGAAAAACCTCCGGGCTGCGCCCGGCGAAGCAGCGCGGCTACACGTGCCAATAACTCAGAGAAAGCGAACGGCTTCGGCAAGTAATCGTCGGCGCCTTCCTGAAGTCCTCGTACGCGATCCTCCACAGCATCGCGCGCTGTGAGCATGAGGACAGGGGTGCGATTCTTGGAGCGAATGGCTTGCAGAACAGCGAATCCATCCAGCACGGGCAACATGATGTCGAGAAGAACAAGCTCGTAGCCGCCGCCCAAAGCGAGCTGCAGCCCGCCCGCTCCGTCTCTAGCGACGTCAACCACGTGACCATTCTCGGAAAGCCCCTGCCGCAGATACTCTGCAACCTTGGGCTGGTCTTCAACGACGAGTAGCCGTGCCATGGAGAAATTATCCTTCGGTGCGCTTCAACAAAGAATTACGAATTCGTAATGTTCCGGTTCGCGGGGCGATCGGTGTCGTCTCCATGCTGGCGCTAGATCAAACCAGTGGAGAGAAATCTATGAATAGACACTACGATCAAGAGCTTGTTCTGCCCGGCCGCCGTCGGCTGCTGAAGGGCGCGAGTGGCGCTACAGCCGCGATCGCGATGCCGGGTCTGCTTGGCCTTCCGCGACTGACACTGGCTCAGTCGACTGCGGGCGCGTCCGACATCGTGATGCGCACGATCCCGAAGACTGGAGAGCGTGTGCCCGTGATCGGTTTGGGATCGTTCCTTACTTTCGACGTGTTGCCGGGACAAAGGCGCGATCACATCCGCGAAGTCCTGCGTCGGCATTGGGAAGGCGGCGGTCGTGTGGTTGATACGTCGCCCCTCTACGGCACGGGTGAGATCAGCATCGGCGACTTCGCCTCCGCGATGAGTATCAATGACCGCCTCTTCGTCGCCAACAAGACATGGGCGACGGGTGAACATCTTTGGGACGAAAGCCACGCACGCCGCAGCTTGCAGCGATCTCTCGACCGGCTCTGGCGCGAGCGCATCGATCTCATGCAATGCCATAGTCTGGTCAACATTGACACCGTCTTGCCGATGCTGGCCGCCTGGAAGAAAGAAGGCCGCATACGCTACTTCGGCTTCTCGCACCACGAGAACGCATACCACGACGTCATGGCAAGCTGGATCGACCGCGGCAGTCCGGACTTCGTGCAGATCAACTATTCGATCGCAAATCGCTCGGCAGAGGCGAAGATCCTCCCTGCTGCGCTCGAAAAGGGTGTGGGAGTGTTCGTGAACATGCCGTTCGAGAAGGCCAGACTCTTCAAGGTTGTCGAAGGCCAGCCGCTGCCGGCTTTCGCGAAAGAGCTCGGCGTCGAGAACTGGGCGCAGTACTTTCTCAAGTGGGTCGCCTCTCACCCCGCAGTGACTTGCGTCATACCCGCAACCTCGAATCCCGATCACGCGGCGCAGAACATCGCGGCTCTCCGCGGGCCGCTGCCTGACCGTGCCATGCGCGAGCGCATGCTTCGGCAAGTGCAGTCCATACCGGGACACGAGCGTGCGCTGCAGATGCCGTGGTATCCGGACAAGCGTTATGCCGGCATCATCAATAGGTCGCAGGCCGAACTGCGCGCCCGCACATAGCGAGCGGATTACGGTGCGGCACTTCTTCATTGTTTCGATTGCTCGTAAGTACCGCGCTCATCTCGATGTCAACATGAGCGCTGGCGCAGCGTCTGCTCGTTCGTGGTGCCGATGTCGAACTGCCACTCGTCAACTGCTGACTACGAATCGCACATGCTTAGGTCGCACCACTTGAAGTGCGAAGCCTGGGGAATGCAAAGTGAAATGGCTTTCGCACAGGTGCAAGGTGTTCACGCAACCAACTATCCGCGCTTTTCCTGCCCTCATCTCGCAGCATCCGAAGAAAGTCAGCGTTGGTATTCAGTCGGCTGAGCGTGCTCATTTGCCGCACCGATTCAGGCGCGAACAAGGAATGCAGAGTTAATCGCCGCAATCTGCGCTCAAAGCGTCCCAAAGATAGAGGGCGACGCCGTGCCTCCTGCATCGCAATTTCAATTCCCTGCAGCTCGGCAAAAAAAGCTGAACTGAAGCTGATTTCATTGAATCTGACCCGGATTTCGTCCGCCGTGACAGGAAGTGAAGCGCGGTGCGCCGGGTGCAATAGAACAGCCAGAATGTCGGATGCTGCGCAGTTGTATACCAAGGGACGAATTGGAGGGTTCGCCGTCAGTCCTCCATCCCAATAAGCTTTGCCGTCTATCTCCACCGTGTGGTTGAGCGACGGTATGGATGACGACGCGAGTAGCACGTCCGCGCTGATTTCCTTAGTGGTGAAGAGCCGCGCCATGCCGGTGCTAACGTCAGTTGCTGCGATGAACATCTTGATCTTGCAGTTTGCCCGCAGATTTTCGAAATCAATCTGCGCAGCCAAAATGTCGCGCAGGGGGTTCGCATTGAAGGGGTTCAGTTGATAGGGAGAGAAGAAGCGAGTGAGAAATAACAGTGATTCCATCGCTGGATTCGACTGTGTGGTTGAACCCTCGTAAACGCTCGCACTCCACGGCACGGACGTGTTGCTGGCAACGCTCTCCCAAAATACTTCCAACGCTTCGCGTGCGCCACTGCGACCGCCAACCGTGAGGCCGTGCGCAAATACCGCTGCATTCATTGCCCCCGCGCTGGCTCCAGTGACAGCTTCGACGGAGACTCGATCGTCTTCGAGAAGTCGGTCTAAAACCCCCCACGTAAAAGCGCCATATGACCCACCACCCTGCAGCGCGAGGGATATGACCTTTTTGTCATGTTTCATTCAATGCGAGTCATCAGCAGTCTTCCGCGCCAGTCACAGGGCACACGGTGTGAAGCCGTGTCATTACTGCGCCGCTTGACGATTGGAGATTCGGAACCGCCGGGCTAGGTTGATTACACGTCGCCCTACCGCCGCGCTGATCAAACGCGTTTTTGCCACGGCGGCGGCAACGAAATCGATTGTCAACTCCGCACTTCGCATATGTGCTTTGGCGCGCTCGCGATCAATCGCACTCATACGGACATCGTCCAAGCGATGGTAGGTCTGCATGACTGGTCCTCTTTACACAGCGTTGTTTACACAACGACAGGGTAGGGACCGTGGGAGAGAAAATCCAATCGCAAGCTTGGATGCCCTTGATCCGTTTTTCTGATCTGCGAGCTCTTCAATCAAGGTACGGGGCCTTGCAATTCGCGGCAAAGAATCGATTCCGGATGAAGGTATCCGGCAGTTAAACGGTTCAAGCTGATACTGGAATGTCTCGGCTGGCCAATGCAAGGTTGCGAAATTCGGCAAAGAATGGGGTGTCCAAAGCGGTAAAGAAATGGTTCGCCTTACAACTTGACGCATACTTTTGCACCCACTGCAAAGGTAGTTTCGCGTTTCGCCAGAGCGTTTGCATCATCGCGCGTGATGTCATGGCTTGATACAGTGAACGATCCCATCTGCCAGGAGCCTTCCAATGACATCCAAACCTTCGCTGCTACCGCGCGCCGCCCCTTGGCTATCGAAATGCGCGGCTGCGCTCACGCTTTTCGTGCTTCCGCTCGCAGCCCTCGCGCAGGACAACTATCCGACCAAGCCGGTTCGCATCATCGTGCCGTTCTCCGCGGGTGGAGTGGCGGACGCCATTCCCCGGATCGTCGGAGAGAAGCTTGCGCAAAAATGGGGGCAGCCGGTGATCGTCGAGAACAAGGTCGGCGCCTCCGGCAACATCGGAATGGCCGAAGGCGCGCGCGCCGCGCCGGACGGCTACACGCTTGTGCTCGCGCCGGCGGGCAATCTGACAGTGAACCCGACGCTGTTTCCGAAGCTTCCCTTCGACACCTACAAAGACTTGACGCCGGTCACGTTGCTTGCGGAGTCGCCAAACGTGCTGGTCGTTCATCCGCAGGTCCCTGCGAAGAATCTGCGCGAGTTGATCGCCTACGCCAAGGCCAACCCCGACAAGCTGAATTACGCTTCTCCGGGTGACGGCAGCGGCGCGCACCTCGCGGGTGAACTATTCAAGATCGAGGCAGGGGTCAATGCGGTTCACGTTCCGTACAAAGGTCTTGCGCCGGCGGTGAACGATCTGCTGGGCGGTAATGTGCAAATGATGTTCGCCGGCATCTCGACGATTCTTCCTCATGTGAAAGCCGGCAAGCTCACGCCGATCGCAATTGCGAGCCCGAAGCGCAACCCGCAGCTTCCGAACGTGCCGACGGTCGCCGAAAGCGGACTTCCCGGCTTCGACGTGACGTCGTGGTACGGCATCGTCACTCGCGCCGGTACGCCACCGGCGATCGTGCGCAAATTGCAGCGCGACATGGCCGAGGCGCTCGCCGCCGAAGATGTCAAGGCGAAGCTTGCCGGTCTCGGCCTCGAACCGGTCGGCACACCCCCGAAGCGTTCGATGCGTTGATCAAGGCGGAAAGCCGGAAGTGGACCGACATCGTGCGCAAGGCGAACATTCAGCCGCAGCAATGACAGATCGCGAGCGAGGCGGGCGCACAGTGTGTTGGTCGCAATGAACAGCCGACAAATCGACATCACCTACCTGAACGGCCCAGACGTTACGCAGCTTGCACTCACCGATGACGAGGTGGTCGCCGCCGTCGAATCGGCGCTCGACGCGCAAGGGCGCGGAGAAACGGTAATCGAGCCGCGCGTGCACCTCGTTCCCGAATCGTCGGCCAAGGGACACTTCAACGTCCTGCGCGGAGTCATCAAGCCGCTCGGAGTTGCCGGTGTGAAGGTCGTCAGCGACTTCGTCGACAACTACAAGTCGGGGCTGCCTTCCGAGATGGCGTTGCTGAATCTGTTTGATCCGCAAAACGGCGTGCCGCTCGCGGTGATAGACGCCACCGCGATCACCGACATGCGCACCGGCGCGCTGACCGCGATCGGCGCGAAGTACCTCGCCCGAAAGAAGAGCGCGATTCTCGGTCACATCGGCGCGCGCGGCACGGCGTACTGGAACGTGCGGCTGCTCGATCGCCTGTTCGACTTCAACGAGATCCGCGTGCACTCGCGGCGGCCGGAAAGCCGTGCCGCGTTCGCGCTGCGCTTGTCACGCGATCTGGGCAAGCTCGTGCGTGCCGTTGATGATTGGGAGTCGTGCGTTCGCGGCGCAGACATCGTCGTCGAAGCTTCGCGTCTGCCCGAGCCCAAACCGATGCTGTTGACCGAGTGGATCAAGAAAGGTGCGCTGGTCGTTCCGTACGGCACGATGAGCGCGGTCGAGCTGTCATTGACCGACATCATGGACAAAGTTGTCGTCGACGACTGGGGACAGTGCCGCAAAGGTCTTCCATTCGGCGCACTGCGGCAGCACGTCGACAGCGACCGGCTCAACGAGCGCAACCTGCACGCAGAATTGGGACAAATCGTTGCCGGAATCAAGCCAGGCCGCGAACGCGACGACGAAACAATCCTGTTCTGGCACCGTGGTTTGTCGACGAGCGACATTGCGCTGGGTCATGCGCTGCTCGCAAAGGCGAAGCGGTCCGACGTCGGGCAGACGTTGCGATTTGCATGATCACCTCTTTTCGCATGTACAACGCAGTTCCGCGTGCCGGCAATGCCTGGCGCGCTCTGTTCGAGCGCGTATTTGCAGACGTTGGCGTCGATATCCAGGTGATCGAGCACAGCGCGCCGGACCCGATTGACGCGCTCTGGAAAAGGCCGGACTTATGTTGTGCATTCATGTGCGGCTGGCCGTTCGCGCGGTCGGGAGCGATGCAGGCGATTGCCGCACCTGTGCCCTCGCCGGCCCGCTATCAAGATCTGCCGCGCTATTGCAGCGAGTTCCTGGTGCGCGAGTCGAGTGGTTGGCGATCGCTCGAGCAAACGTTCGAACACCGGTTCGGATGGATGGCAGACAATTCACAGTCCGGGTTCAACGCGCCACGGGCACATCTAGCGCGATTTGCGACGACCGAGCGGCGTGCGCTTTACTCCGAAGTGCGCGGCCCTTTCGGAACGCCGATGAAAACGCTCGACGCGTTGCGCAACGAAGAGGTGGACGTTGTGGCGCTCGACAGCTTTTTTCTCGATCTTTGCCGGCACTACGAACCGACGAGGCTCGCGGGCATTCGCTGTGTCGCAACCACCGCATGGACGCCGATCCCGCTCTTGGTAGCCGCTCCGAACGTGGACGACGACGTGATCAGCCGGTTGCGGCAGCATCTGCTGGCAATCGATCGTGAAGCCTCGTACGCAACCTTGCTCGCCGACGTGCTGCTGAAGCGATTCGTTGCTCCGGACGTCTCGTCTTATCGCGAGTTCGAAAGCCAGGCGAGCTATGCGATCGAAACGGATTACGAGGAAATTCGCTGACTAGGACGGGTGTCTGTTTCCCGAACGTTTGAGCGGCGTGCACTCTGGCAGGCCGAAGGCCTGTGCCACGAGTTCGTACGATCGGACCCGCGCGGCCGGGTCGTACGCGTGGGTTGCAATCATCACCTCGTCTGCCCCTGTTCGCGTGGCGAGGTCCTCGATGCGGACGCGGACCTGTTCGGGCGTGCCCACGATCTGGAGCTTCTTGTAGGACGCGACAATCGTCTGCTCCTCCGGGGTGAAGACGTGCGCCATCGCTTCCTCCGGGCTCGGCATGCGGCCAGGGTGCCCGGTCCGGATCTGGACAAACGAGAGCAGCATCGACGAGGCCATGCGCCGAGACGCCTCCTCGGTGTCGGCGCAGAAGACCGAGAGCGCGAGGATCGCGTGCGGCTTGTCGAGCACGCCGTTCGTGGAAAATCCGGTGCGGTAGGCACGCATCGCAAGCTCGGGCGGGTCCGGACTGAAGTGTCCTGCAAAGGCGAACCCGACGCCCATCTTGGCGGCGAGCTTCGCGCCGTAGTCGCTCGACCCGAGGAGGTAGAGCGGCGGCAGCGGTCTGTCGTCGGGCATCGCGCGGACGGCGCGGAACGGATGATCGGGCGGAAACTCCCCACTGCCCCACGCGATGAGCTCGCCAAGCTGCTCGAGGAAGTCATCCGCGGTGAGGGCCTTCCGCGAGCGGCGCAAGGCGAGCGCCGTCAGGCCATCCGTGCCCGGCGCGCGGCCGATGCCGAGGTCGATCCGACCGGGATGGATCGCCTCGAGGAGCTTGTACGACTCGGCCACCTTGAGCGGCGAGTGATTCGGAAGCATGACGCCGCCCGCGCCCAGCCGGATCCGCGTAGTCACCGAGCCGACGTGCGCGATCAATATCTCGGGGGTCGTGGTCGCGATACCCGGCATATTGTGGTGCTCAGCGTACCAGAGGCGCGTGTAGCCGAGTCGATCGACCGCGCGCGCGAGCTCGGCGGCGCTGCGGAGCGCCGCCACGCTCGTACCTCCGTGGACGAGCGGAACGAGGTCGAGCGCCGAGTAGGAGAGAGCCATGCCGTTCCCTCCGGTCTCAAGCGGTTCGCCACCACGGACGGGGTCGCGAGCGCGATGAACAGAATTCAAACGCTCGTGTCATCGGAACCCCAGATCAAGCCCAAGCAACCACGCACGGCCCGGCGCTGACTCGAAAAATCGCCCGTTCGCTTCATTGACGATCACCGAACCGACGGTGCGCGCATCGAGCACGTTGTCGACACGAACGAACGCGCGCAGCGATGTCGCACCGACCGCAAATGTGCGCGCGACCGCGATGTTGAACGTTGCATGTCCCGGCGCCGCATCGGTGTTGCGATCGTCGACCTGCAGCTTCGATTGCGCACGCATTTCGAGCGCGACGTCGGCACCGTGAAGCCGATGTTTCAGCTCCAGATATGCCGTGTACGACGGAACTCCGGGAAGCCGATTGCCGGCCGGCACCAACAGCGTGGGCTGCGTGCACGGCGCCGCGGTGCAAGCCAGAAACGGCTCGCTGAACTCGGCGCGTATCGCTGCGATCGATGTATAGATCGACCACGCGCTCATGGGCTCCCAGCCGACGCTCGCCTCGACGCCACGCCGGCGTGTCGCTGCCGCGTTCGCAAACGTAGAGCGGCCACCGGCGTTCGTGCGAACGACGATATCGTTTTCGGTATCGATCGTGAAGGCGGCAATGGTGCCGCGCAGTGCGCGTGACCACGCCGCCTTTGCTCCGATTTCGTAGTTGTTGCTGCGCGCCGGTTCAAGCGCGGTATTGAAACCTGCGCTGCCGTCGGGCCGATACGCAAGCTCATTGAGCGTCGGCGTTTCAAAACCGCGACCGTACGATGCGTACACACTGCTGGATGACGAAGGTCGAAACACGACACCGATGGTCGGATTGATCGAGTCATAGCGCGCATCACCTGAATCATCGCCATTGGCGAAGAAGCGATCTTCGCCGCGAAACTCGACTTGCGATGCGCGCACACCGGCATGCAGGCGCCAGCGCGCTCCGAGTTCGGACTCCGCTTGCGCATATATATCGCGTGATTCGACGACATTGCGCTCGTCGCGCCGCAGCCTGCCGAGTTCACCGAGCACCGGCGTCGGTTGCAGGATAAAGTTTTCAAAGCCGCGTCGATCTTCGTTGAGTCGTTCGACGTTTGCGCCCAGCGTTAGCACCGCAGCGTCCAGTGCTACCTGAACTCGCGCATCGACACCGCCATAGGTTCGATCGAAGTCGATCACGCCACCTGGGTGATTGGGAGGAGCCTGCACCGCCACCGGAATCGCCTGAAATTGCGTCACGCTGCGGCGGCCCGCCCAAGCGGCCGCTTGATAATTCCAGCGCTGTGCGAAGTCGCCTGCGAGCTGTGCGCCCAACTGCTGTTGCTCGGTCGATTTGCGGGTTCGAAATTGCAGCGCTTGCGGCGATGCCTGACGTGGATTTTCCTGCCATTGCGCACGTGTAAGTCCGAGCGGGTCTTCGGCTTGCGGAATGTCGACAGCATTGAACGTCACTCGCAAACGTCCGAGCGGTGTGTCGAGCGCGGCAGCGCGCAAATTGACGACGTCGCGTGTGGCGGCACTGTAGTCGCGATAGCCATCGGTGGAAAATCGGCTCGCATCGATCGCGTATGCATACGGCGCAGTGCCGCCGCTTGCGTTGATGCCGCCGCGCCACGTGCCATAAGAGCCGGCTGCGGCTGCCAGTTCAAACTCATTCGGACCCGGCGCGAGGCGAGTGGTCATCGCGATGACACCGCCCGATGAATTTCCATACAAGGCGGAAAATGGACCGCGCAGCACTTCGATGCGATCGACCGCATTCAGCGCGAAGTGCGACACCTGGCCTTGACCATCGGGCATCGTGGCCGGGATGCCGTCGGCATACAGACGTACACCGCGCACGCCGAAGGTTGAGCGGGCGCCGAAGCCACGCACCGAAATCTGCAGGTCCTGCGCATAGTTCTGACGATTGAGCACCACAACACCCGGAACCCGCGCTAGCGACTCGGACAGATTGACTCTGAGGTTGGCATCGCGCACTTCATCGCGCTCCAGCACGTCGGTCGATGCCGGCACATCGAGTTGTGTGCGCTCGGTGCGGGTCGCCGTCACGACGACTCTATCCAGCGTCTGCGGGCTTTGTTGCGCATGAACGGGCAATAGCGGCAGCAACAGCAGCAGGATCAGGCGGCGCATAGGGACAATGAGGGCAGGCCACGCGGCTGCGCATAACAGCCCACCGCGTGGCGCCACAGGAGAGCTCGTCACTTGGCGAGCTCCCTGAGATAGGCTCGAACCCTCCTGGCATTCGTACCTGCATCGCCGCGACCCACGCGCGAGAGCGAACGGACATCGATTCGGCTCCCACCGTTCGCGGGACGAACCCGAACGACCACGTCGTCTTTGAATCCGAACCAGAATGTCGTGTCGGTGGCCTCGATGAGACCGGCGCTCGAATCGGATGCAACGAGGTCCCAGCCCATTGCTCGTACCGCCGCCAACGCTCTCCCGAACGCCTGCGCCGGAGGGACGTTCAACGTCACCGGACCGATATCCGGATAGGCGTTGCGCTGCTGGGCCGCCACCTCCGGGCCGCCGTAGTCCACCTTGTTGGGGACATTCGCGCGGAGCGGCAGCACCGCTGCGAATGACGGGGGATCATTCGAGTCGGTCGTGATGTCGTGGATGGGAGGAACTGCCCGCGCCCTGTACATCTGAGTTGCAAGTAACCCGAACAGGGCGGCTCCGAGGAGCAGGCCAAGCCCCGCGAGCACCAGCCATTGGCGTTCGACTGGGGGCCGCGCGAGCGTCAGTACCACGGCGAGCAGAGAAAGAGCGGCCGCCGCTCCGCCAAGGTAGGCGCCCCACCGCAGCAGCAGGAAGGCCGCTTGCAATCCCACAAGCCCCGTGCGGTACCCGAGGGTCGAGCACAACAACATGAGGACGGCAACCGCCGCGAGTCCAGATCCGACGATCGCGATTATGGCGTTCATGGCGTCTCCCTTCCTTTCCACCTTGCCGGTTGCCGTATCGATGAGCAATACCTCGTCGTTCTCCTCGATCGCCACCGAAAGCCATTTGCCGTCGGCCGACAGATAGATCGCTTCGGGCGAATCGCCCAGGAGTATGCGGCCTGCCACCGCGCCGGTCGCGGTGTCGATGGTCAAAGAGGGAGTTGCCGGCTCACCGAACGAATTGGAGACTCGCTGGAGACACCTCTCGGGCGCCTCCAATGCACAAGCAAGAACGCCCGAAGAACACGGTCGCTACGGCAAGCGCAAGCCGAGCCGATAATTGTCGGCGGACGGCGCGAAGACTTTGATCAACGCTCCACATGTCTAACTGATCAACCCAGGAAGGAAAATTGAATGAGCCAATTAACGCTTCCCACGGAGTTCGGCAGGCCGCGGCTGATCAGATGATTCCCAGTGGTGATGCAGCATGTCCCTGCTGGCGTTGATCGAACCGGGAAAGCACGATGAACGTCGACCCCGACGATAGCTGGAGCCTCCCGGCTTGGACCTATCGCGACCCTGAATTTTTTGGCGTTGAAATGACGCGAGTGATGCGGCCGAGTTGGCAGGTCGTGTGTCACGTCAGCGACATCGCGAACGCGGGCGATTGGCACACGCTTGAGTTTCTGAACGAAAGCATTCTCGTTATTCGCGGCGATGACATCAATGTGCGCGCCTTCACCAACGTGTGCCGCCATCGCGGGTCGCGGCTGGTAAGCGGCGTGTCGGGCTGCGCGAAGCGCCTCACCTGTCAGTAT
>CAZKNV010000007.1:10777-21486 GCA_964554145.1 uncultured Burkholderiaceae bacterium | reverse complement strand
ACGGTGATCAGCCAGATCAAGGACGGCAAGGTCAAAGCGCTCGGCGTCACCAGCCTGGCGCGCTCGCCGCTGCTGCCCAATGTGCCGACGCTCGACGAGCAGGGCGTCAAGGGTTATGAAGTCAACACCTGGTTCGGCTTCGTGGCGCCGGCCGGTACTCCGCCGGAAGTCGTCAGCCGGCTCAACACGGAACTGAACAAGATTTTCTCCAGCGCCGAAACGAAGGAGAAGCTCGGCCCGCAAGGGTTCGATCTGTCGCCTCCACTGACGCCGGCTGCATTTTCCAAGATGATCGCCGACGACATGACGCGCTGGGTACCGATCGTCAAGGCATCCGGCGCGAAGGCGAATTAGGCAACGCGATAACTACAGCGCGATACCTTCGGGCACCAGCCGCTTCAGCTCGCGCACCAACTTGTCGCGCACCGGCGCCATCTTTCGGCTGCGATTCAGATTGATCAGCTCGAACGGATCGCGCTCCAGATCGTAGAGTTCATCGAGCTCGCCGGCGCGGCCGCGATTGACCCAGTGGATGTACTTGTAACGGTCGGTGCGCACCGCCTTGTACGTCATCGCGACCAGCCACGGCATCGCCTGCTCGGCCCAGTACTCGATCATGATCGACTTGCGCCAGGCTGCGCGCCGCGCTCCAAACAGCGGCAGCAGCGAACGTCCCTGTATCTGCGGCCCAGGCTTTCCGCCCGCCAGTTCAATCACTGTCGGTGCGATGTCCTGACAGATGACGAGCTCGCGCCGGCGTGATCCCGCCTTGACCTTGCGCGGATAACGCACGACAAACGGCGAGCGAATGCCTTCTTCGTAGGCGAAGCGCCGCTCGGGCCCGAGAGCGTGTTCGCCGAAGAAGAAGCCGTTGTCGCTCAGGAATACGATGAACGTGTTGTCGAGCTCTCCTTTCCTCTCCAGTACGTCGATGATCGCGCCGACCCCTTCGTCGACCGCCGCCATCATGCAAGCACGTAGGCGGATTTCTTCCTGCTCGCCCGATTGCAATGCCGACAGAATCGCCTGTGATTCGGCGTTCGATTTCAGCGCAAAGCCGTCGGCCCACGCCGGCTTGCTCTTGACGACTTCGGCGGCCGGCAGCATGTTCGGCGAGCGCGGAAAAATGGCGCCGCGATACAGATCCTTGTGCCGCTCGGCCACCACATAGCCGCCCTGTGTCGAAATGCGCAACGTGCCATCGGCCGCCTGCTCGGCGTCCGGGTGCACCGCCTTGTGCGCGAAGAAAAGCGAAAACGGCTTCGTTCGCTTGCGTTCCAAAAAATCAACCGCCATGCCGTTCATCAGGTCGGTGATGTAGCCAGTGTGCTGCACGTACTTGCCGTCGAGATTCAGCCGCGGGTCGTTCAACTTGCCGTGCCCGTCGTAACTGATCCAGGTGTCGTAGCCGGGCCGCGGCATGCCGTCATTGCCCATATGCCACTTGCCGATATGCGCGGTTTCGTAACCGAGCCGCTGCAATTCGAGGTGATAGTTCGGCAGGCGATGACTCATCGCGCCGCGCGCCACGTTATCGATGATTCCATGCCGGCTCGCGTATTGGCCGGTGACGATCGATGCGCGGTTCGGCGAGCAGATCGGCGTCGTGTGAAACGCGCGTTCGAACAGCGCGCCTTCGTGCGCCAGCCGATCGATGTGCGGCGTCTTCATATACGGATGGCCGCCGGCGCCGAACTCGTCGTAGCGCAGATCGTCGATCAGGATCACGAGAAAGTTGGGCTTCACCAGCGCTCCGATATTCGGCGAGAAGAGATAAAACCAGTGTAGCGGGACGTGCTGACGGGCGAGCTATTTGCCCGAAGCAACGCAGTTGCCGGAGCGCTCCACCGCGCGCCGCTCACATGAGATCAACCAAGGAGCCCCCATGCAGGAATTTGTCGTCTGGTTCGAATCGCTCGACCTTAGCGTCTGGAGTGGTCCGGCCATCATCGCGCTGCGCGTAACGCTGATTGCCGTCGTGGCATGGATCGCGGTAGCGATTCTGAACCGCATGATCCGAGCCTTCCGTCAGCGCATTGCGCTGCGGCTCGACGAACGCGAGCAGGTCAAGCGCGCCGAAACGATCGGCCGCGTCTTCCGCTACCTCGCTACGGTGATCGTGACGTTGATCGCCAGCGTGTCGATCCTGAGCGAGTTCGGTGTCTCGATCGCTCCGATTTTAGGTGCCGCCGGCGTGGTCGGCCTGGCGGTCGGCTTCGGTGCGCAAAGCCTCGTCAAGGACTACTTCACCGGCTTCTTTTTACTGCTCGAAAACCAGCTGACAACGGGCGATGTGGTGGAGGTTGGAGATAGATCAGGACTGGTCGAGGATGTGACGCTGCGCTATGTGCGCCTGCGCGATTACGACGGCAATGTCCACTTCGTTCCCAACAACCTGATCACGACGGTCAAGAACATGAGCCGCGGCTTTGCTCAAGCGGTAATCGATGTCGGCGTGGCTTATCGCGAAAACACCGACGAGGCGTTCGAGGCGATGCGCGCAATAGGCAGCGGCATGCGTGCCGACGCTATCTTCGGACCGAAGCTGCTCGACGAGCTCGAGATCGCCGGCGTCGAGCGCTGGGACGACTCCGCAGTCGTCCTGCGGTGTCGTTTCAAGGTGGTACCGCTGGAGCAGTGGAGCGTGCGGCGGGAATTCCTTCGACGTCTGAAGAAAGAATTTGACGCAAGGGGCATCGAGATCCCGTTTCCCCACGTTACCTTGTACGCGGGCGTCGGCAAGGATGGTTCGGCGCCGCCGTTTTCCTTGCTGTCGATGCAGCCCGCCGCGCCAAAGTGAAGCGCGTACCTGACAGCCTGAAACCGGGATCACGATTTGCTGAACCTGGACTTGCATCGCAGTCTTGACAAGGCGCGGGCACGCGAGGCGCGCCTGGTAGTGCTGAGAATGGCACCGGTAACGCGGCTGCTGCCACGGCGGCTTCGATCGACGGCGCCAGTGATTTCGCCAAGCCTACTACGGAAACCAGACTGATCAGGAGCAGCCCGAAGCTCACGATTGCGACCCGGGTCG
Organism: uncultured Burkholderiaceae bacterium; assembly: GCA_964554145.1. Classification (GTDB taxonomy): domain Bacteria; phylum Pseudomonadota; class Gammaproteobacteria; order Burkholderiales; family Burkholderiaceae_F; genus JACCZX01. The sequence goes on along the minus strand of CAZKNV010000007.1, from coordinate 18,452 downwards.
GCGGTGGCGCTGCGTGACTCACTACATCGCCGACATCGACCGGCAGGAAATAATCGCGGAAGCGCACCGCCTGTGCAAACACGAAAACGCAGTACAGTGCCAGCGACATCACGCCGACAAACACAAGCTGCAGCGTCGAAAACGACGGGCCAGGCAGCGGTGTCGTGTAAGCCGGCACCACCAGAGTCAGCGTTGCCAGCGCCGCGAGCACCGCCAGCAACGGACTCGTGCCTTCGACCCGGTAGCTGAGTTCGCGATGGCGCAGCCGCCGACCAGCAGGCACAAACCAACGATGCCCGTGCAGGCGATCATCACCGCTGCGTACACGGCATCGCGCGCGACGATGCTTGCGGTTGCGCCGCCGGTCAGCATCACCGAAACGATCAGCCCGGCCTCGATCACGGTTCACCGCCACCGCGAGGATCAACGTGCCGAACGGTTCGCCGACCCGTAGTGCCACTACTTCAGCGTGATGCACAGCGGCCAGCACCGCGGCGACCAGCGCGAGGCCGACGACTGCGATCAGTACCCATTTGAGCGGCCGGTTCCACACCAACGCAAGGACGATGATCGTCGCGAACGGAACGCCGAGGCTCCAGCGCGGAAGAGCGTGCGAAAATTCGGTGCTCTCTTTCGTGCTCGAGGTAATGAAGCCCGTCGACGACAAGCCGGTGTGGTCGATCGTCTGCTTCGTCGTCGCCGGCGACATGCGACATCAAGGCGTCGCTGCGGCGATGCTTCAAGGCGCGCTTGCCTGGGCGCGCGAAAATGGAATCACACTGGTAGAGGCCTATCCGATCGACAAGAAAGCGCGATCAGTCGACGACTGGATGTGGCACGGCGCGAAGTCGATGTACGACAACGCAGGCTTCGTCGAAGTCGCGCGCCGCAAGCCGACGCGAGCCGTTGTCCGGAAGTCGCTGCGCAGATCGCGCATAGGTTGAATAACCAGGAGCGAACTTGCGAAGCGAGCCCGGTCTTCCTGGAGTTTGGCCAAGCCTCCCGCTTGCAGAATGGAAAGACACCTGCACGACGCTGCATCTGTGGACGCCGATCGTCGGCAAGCTGCGCGCGGCAGGCACTCCATGGATCAATCATTCTTGGCATGTCACGCTGTACGTGACGGCGCGCGGCTTGACCACGTCGCCGATTGCCTGTGGCGCGCGTTTGTTCGAGATCGATTTCGATTTCATCGACCATCGGCTGGCGATTCGAACGCACGACGGCGGCAACGGCGGCTTCGCTTTGCAAGCGCAAAGCGTTGCAGCGTTCTACCAACGCCTGTTTACAGAGCTGGCCGAACTCGATCTGAATCCGCACATCGATCCGAAGCCGAACGAAGTGAGCGATCCGATTCGCTTCGACGAAGACGAGACCCATCGGAGCTATGACCCGGACTATGCGAACCGCTTCTGGCAAGTGCTGCTGCAAACCGATCGCGTGTTCAATATCTTTCGTGCACGCTTCGCCGGCAAGTGCAGCCCCGTTCATTATTTCTGGGGCGCGCCCGATTTGGCTGTGACGCGATTTTCGGGCCGTACCGCCCCGCTGCACCCGGGCGGTATTCCGAATCTGCCCGACTGGATCACCCGCGAGGCTTACTCGCACGAGGTGAGCAGCTGCGGCTTCTGGCCCGGTGGGGCGCCGATCGGCTACGCCGCGTTTTATTCGTACGCGTACCCGGAGCCGGATGGATTCGCGCGCGCCGCAGTCAAGCCGAAAGATGCCTTCTACAGTTCAGAGCTGCGGGAGTTTCTGTTGCCATACGACTCGGTGCGCCTGGCCGAATCACCCGACGACACACTGCTCGACTTTCTGCAATCAACCTATGAAGCAGCGGCGAATCTCGCCGCCTGGGATCGTGCGGCACTGGAACGCGCCGGCGATCCGGTCAAGGCGCGGGCGCAGCCAGCCGGCCGTTAACGTTGAACTTGCCCTCGCCTTGCGGCGAGACGACGACCATCTCGCCGGTGCCGAGCGAAACGCCGGTCAGCGCAGCAATCGTCGATCCGTGCGAAACCAGCACTACGTTGCCCGCGCGGCGCTGGCTGACGAACGCACGCAGCTCCGCTACCTGCTTCGCCTCGTTCTCCGAACGCCCGAAAAGATTGGCGAGCGGCTGCCACACCTCAGCTTTGCCGAACGCCAGCCGTGCGCTCTCGATACAGCGGCACCACGGGCTCGTCAGCACACGATCGACCGTAATGCCGCGCGCACGAAACGCGTCACCGTTCCTGCGCGCATGTTGCCGGCCTTCGTCGGTCAGATTGCGCTGCGTGCTGCAGTCGTCGATGCGCATGCCGGCCGGATCACCGGCGCCAGGCGTGGTTATCGCATGCCGCATCAACACCACCTGACCGCCGCTTTTCAACAGCGACCAGAATTGCTCGTTCGGCTGCGCCGGCAACGGCGCCCACGGCCCAACGGTGAGCGCCAGCATGGCAATCAGGGTCAGGCGCTTGCGCACGTTTGTGGTCAATGTCACGCAAGGAACTTCAGCGTTGCAGGCACCTGACGACGCAGCAAAGCATTACGCGCGGCCCATTCGGCTTCGGGCGCCAGCTGCTCCAGAAACCGCGCTTCGCCGCCAACCAGCAGCGCAATCGCCACGCCGTCGCGATAGAGCACGCGGTTGCCCGTTAGCGCGGGCAACCGCGCGCCGGGCGTAAGGACGCCGACGAGGTTCAGCGGATCAGCGCCACTCAGGCTGATCAGCGCGCCGGATCGTTCCCGCCGTCGTATATCGCGCAACAGTCCGATCGCTTCGGGTGCCGCGAATTGTTCACCCGATAGTCCGGCAACAAAGCGCCCGCCGCGGATTTCGCCGCGCGCTTCGAGTCGCCGATAGCAGCGCAGCAGATCGCGCCATGGCGGCAGCCACTCGGCTTCGCGCGCGATCAGCCGCCAGAATATGACGCCGTACCGGCGCAGCAACGTGCGCGCGACGTGCTCGACAACGTCTGCCGGCGTGCCCGTTGATTTTCTGTGCCGCACGAGCGCCCAGCGGCCGGCGTCTTCGATGCCGAACAGCGCCGTGCGCCGCAATCGCCTTTGGCCATCAAACATGCGGCGGCGATCGGACGGCACAAGCAGCGCGCGCAATCCGCCAAAGCTGTCTGAGTTGACGATGCCTTGCGCGACAAGCTCGGCCAGCGCCTGCTCGACCTGCGTGCGCAACAGCGCAGTGCCTTCGACGATTTCCTCGAAAAATGACGCGCCGTGTGCGGTGATGAACTGCACGACTCGTTGTGCGTTCGATGTGAGGCTCACGCTGGAACCATCGGGCGCAAGCGCGGCCCAGACGCCGAGGTTGCGCCGCGACGCGAGCGCAATCGGCGTAGTGCGCACGGGACTCGGCGCTCGCTCGCCGTTTGAATGCAGCGGCGCGATGCGCGTCCACACCACACGGCCGGCGCGACTCAGTTCATCGAGCCATGCCGGGTCGTATTCATTGACCCGCGCCGGCAGAATCTCGGTTTCCCACGCGGCGGCCGGCGCTTCGAAGCCTTCGAGCTGCGACACGATGTTCGCCACCGCGTCCGCGCCTTCGACTCTCGCCTCGGGTGCCGCGCGCTGCCATTCGAAGAGAAAGCGCATGAAATCGCGCGCTTCGACCGGCTCGATCTCGCGCCGCAAACGATTCACCGTGTAGCGATGGATGCGTGCCAGCAGGCGCCGCTCGCACCATTCGGTTTCCTTGGCATCGGGCGTGAACTGACCGCGCATCACCGAACCTTCGCCTTCGAGTCGTGTGAGCGCAATTTCAACTTCGGCCGCTGCCAGCCCGAAGGAAGCCGCGAGCTCGACCGCAGTTACCGGCCCCAGGCCCTGAAGACGGTCGCGCACGACTTCAACCCGCGCGTCGTCGCGCGTCCAGGCTTTGCGGTAGTCGGCGGGCGCTTCGATGTTCGGCACGCGCTCAACTGCGGGGAACAGCGCATCGAATTCGGGCACGCGCTCGGCGGCGATGTAGATGCCGCCGTCGTCCCGGCGCAGGCCGGGATCTAATTGGGCCCCGGCCTGCGCCGGGGTGACAGGGATGTGGATGCGCGTCGCACGCTTCATCGCCGCGAGCTCATCGATCAACGGTCGCCACGCGTCTTGCGCATTGATCTCCGCATCGCTCAAAAATCCGAAACTCATCAGCGCGTCGTGCATCTCGTCGGCGTTGCGCGGCTCGGGCCACACCTCTTCACGCACTTTGCGGATCGCGTCGGCGTCGAGCTTGCCGAGGTCAGCTGCGCTCTCGGCGCTGATCCAGCGGCGCGCCATCACCGCCTGCGTGCGGCGCTCTTCCAGCGGCGCATCGTCGAGATAGGCGTACGGCCGCGCGGCGAGGATCTCGAGCGCGAGCGGCGACGGCTCGGTCAGGTCGCACGCGAGTATCTTGATCTGGCCGCGCTCGATTTCGCTTAGCACGCGCTCGAGACCGTCGACATCCATCGCTTCGTGCAGGCAATCGTCGATCGTCTGCCGCACCAGCGGGTGATCCGGAATCTCACGATCGCCGACGATGTTCTCGCCGCACGCCAGCTGGTCCGGGAAGATCGCGGCGAGCAGGTCTTCGGACGCCATGCGCTGCAACTGCGGCGCGACCTTGTGGCCGCCGCGAAAGCGCAGCAGCGCCAGCGCGAAGCCGGCGTTCCAGCGCCAGCGAGTGCCGAACATCGGCGCGTCGAGCAGCGCCTGCACAAGCAACGGCCGCACCGTCTTGGCCGACAGATAGTGCGCCACATCACCGAGCGGAAAACTGTGGCTGCTCGCGAGCGACAGCACGATTGCATCTTCGGTCGCCGCTGCCTGCAATTCGAAATCGAACTTGCGGCAGAACCGCTTGCGCAGCGCCAGCCCCCACGCACGATTGATCCGGCTGCCCAATGGTGCATGCACGATCAGCTGCATGCCGCCCGACTCGTCAAAGAACCGTTCGAGCGCAACGGTATCGATGGTCGGCAGGCTGCCCAGTGCGGCCTTTGCTGCAGCAAGATAGTCGACGATCTGCTCTGCGGCCGCGAGGCCCACGCCGACGGTCGAAGTCAGCCATGTAATGGCCGCATCACGCCCGCCTTCATCCAGTCGCGTTGCGATCGTCTCGCGCAACCTTGATAGCGACTGCGACAGTTCGTCGGTGCGGCCCGGCGCCTCGCCAAGCCAGAACGGAATGCTCGGCGGCTGCCCCTTCGCGTCCTCGACGCGCACGGTGCCGCGCTCGACGCGGATGATCCGGTACGACGTGTTGCCGAGCTGGAAGACATCGCCGGCCAGAGACTCCACTGCGAAGTCTTCGTGCACGGTGCCTACCACCTGCGCTTGCGGTTCGAGCATCACCGTGTAGTCCGCTGTATCGGGGATCGCGCCGCCCGACGTGACCGCGGCGATTGCCGCGCCGCGCCTGCCGCGCAGAACACCGTTGACCGCGTCGCGGTGCAGGTGCGCGCTGCGCCGGCCGCGCTGCGTGTGAAAACCTTCGGACAGCATCAGCACAAGCTCGCTGAATTCTTCGCGTGTCAGGTTGCGAAATGGATAAGCGCGCTGAAAAAGCGCCAGCAGCTCATCTTCCCGCCATTCCTGCAGCGCGACCTCGGCAACGATCTGCTGTGCGGCAATGTCGATTGGTTTTTCGGGCACCGCAATGTGGTCGAGCTCGCCGTGCCGAACCGCGTCCAGCAGCGCGGCGCACTCACACAGTTCGTCGCGTGACAGCGGGAACAGGCGGCCTTTTGATGTGCCGCCGACGGCGTGCCCCGAGCGGCCGACCCGCTGCAAGAACGCAGCGATCGAACGAGTAGCGCCGATCTGGCAAACGAGATCGACATCGCCGATGTCGATTCCCAACTCGAGCGACGAGGTCGCCACCAGCGCACGCAACTCGCCGCGCTTCAGCCGCTGCTCGGCGTTCAACCGTTGCTCGCGTGCGAGGCTGCCGTGATGCGCGGTGACGTTCTCATCGCCCAGACGTTCCGACAGATGACGTGCCGCGCGCTCGGCCAGGCGGCGCGTGTTGACGAAGATCAATGTCGTCCGGTGCTCGCGTATCAGCGCGGCGAGCCGGTCGTAGACCTGTGTCCATATTTCGCCCGACATCACCGCTTCGAGCGGAGAGTTGGGCAGCTCGATCGCGAGATCGCGCTTGCGTACATGGCCGGTGTCGACGATCGTGCATTCACTGTGTGCGCCGACCAGGAACTTGGCAATCTCGCTGATCGGCTTCTGCGTCGCTGACAAACCAATGCGTACGAGGTCTCGCCCCGCCAGAGCTTCGAGTCGTTCCAGCGACAGCGCCAGATGCGCGCCGCGCTTGTTCGGCGCGACCGCGTGGATCTCGTCGACGATCACGGTGCGTGTCGTCGCCAACATCTTGCGGCCCGACTTGCTGGTCAGCAGGATGTACAGCGACTCGGGCGTCGTGACGACGATATGCGGCGGGCGTCGTCGCATTTTCTCGCGCTCAGCCTGCGGGGTATCTCCGGTGCGCACCAGCGTGCGAATCTCGACGTCGGGCAGTCCAAGGCGTTCGAGTTCGGCACGAATCCCGGCGATCGGAGCTTCGAGATTTTTCTGGATGTCGTTGGACAGCGCCTTTAACGGAGAGACATAGACGACGCGCGTTTCATCGGTCAGCCCGTGCTCGATGCCTTCACGCACCAGCGCGTCGATGGCAGCAAGGAAGGCGGCCAGCGTTTTGCCCGATCCGGTGGGCGCAGCCACCAGCGCATGCTGCCTCGCCTTGATCGCCGGCCATGCTTCGATCTGCGCAGCCGTAGGCGCGGAAAACGCCGAGGCAAACCACGCCTGGACTGCGGGATGAAAGTGTTCGAGCACGTGGTTCGTCATCAGATACGTATTCCGACCGCTAATCTCGGTCCGAATGGCGCGGGCAAGTCTACGGTGGTCAAGATTCTGAGCACGATTGCCGCTCCGACGTCCGGCCGCGCCACCGTGCTCGGATTCGATGTCTTGCGCCAGCCGCTCGACGTGCGACGGCAGATGACGGTCGTGTTACAGCAGACGGCAGCGGAAAATCTGCTGACGGTGCGCGATAACCTGCTGATCTATGCGTATCTGCACGGCGTCGAGCGCGGCACGGCGCGGCAACGATTGCAGGCGGTCGCCGAGGAATTCGAGATCGGCGCGCGCTTGCGCGACACGGTGCAGGAATTAAGTCTGGGCACCAAGCGCCGCATTTAGGTCGCGAAAATCTTCATGCTCGATTCGCCGCTGATCATCCTTGATGAGGCCACCACCGGCATGGACCCGCTGATGAAGCGCCGCGTGATGGATCGCCTGCGCGCCGAGGCGAGTAACGGGAAAACGATCTTGCTGACGACTCAGGTGCTGAGCGAAGCGGAGGAACTATGCGAGACGATCATGATCCTCGATCGCGGCCGCACGATGGCCTCTGGCACGCTGCAGGAACTGCGTGAGCGATCGGCGCACATGTTTCGAGTCAATCTGACGTTTGCCGAGAGCCCCGACGATCTCGCCAGTCTGCTGGCAGCGCTTAATCCGGTCGAGCTGCAAGTCGATGGCAAAACTGCCGAGATGCTGATCCACAGCGAAGAGGCATCGTTGCTCGCGAAACTGGCCGACATATCGCGCGTCGTTCCGATCCTGCAGTTCGCGGATGACCAACGTCGGCTTCGTCTTCTGGGACTTGTTCGCGCCACTCGCGTAT
>CAZKNV010000007.1:9273-10677 GCA_964554145.1 uncultured Burkholderiaceae bacterium | reverse complement strand
GCGGATGACCAACGTCGGCTTCGTCTTCTGGGACTTGTTCGCGCCACTCGCGTATCTGACGCTGTTTGGCATGGGGTTCGAGCGAATGATCGGCAGCTCGTTCTTGGTAGACGGCCAGGCTCTCGGCTACACCGCGTTTCTGTTGCCCGGAGTGCTCGCGATGGTGACCTTCACGGTCGCGATGAACACCTCGTGGGGCTTTTTCATGGACAAGGATTCGGGAATCTTTTACGAATTGCTGACGTATCCGATCACGCGTCAGCAGATCTTGATCGGCAAGATCAGCTTTAACGTTCTGCTGAGCGTGATCGGTTCGTTGCTGGTGATTGCACTCGGGGTAGTGGCGATGGAGATAAAGGTTCGCTGGAATCTGCTGCCGCTGACCGCTGCGCTGGTGATCGCGTCCACTGCCGGCTGGTTTTTTCTGTTCAGCATTTTCGCGATCAAGCTGCGCAGGATGGATTCGTTCAACACCGTGACCAGCGCCGCCTACATCCTGCTGATGTTTTTCAGCTCGATGTTCTATCCGCTGACCGATTTGCCGATCTGGTTTCGTGCAGCGGCGTACCTGAATCCGATGACCTGGCAGGTGGATCTGTTGCGCTACAGCCTGCTGGGCGTCGGCACACCGGCCACGTTGTGGCTCGAAGGTGCGGCGCTGGTGGTATTCGCGGTGATTGGTCTGGCCTTGGCCGTGCGCGCGCTGAATCGCGCGGCGTAAGCCGGCATCAGGTACGGCAGTTGCCGATTGACTTGCTCCGACAAGACAACCGGGGAGATCGCAATGACCGATAAGCGTACACAGCAAATGGCCGATCAAAGCAACACTGAAAAGCGCCCGGAAGATTGGACTACCGGCGACGAGCCAATGACTGGCGCCCAACGCTCTTATCTAAAAACGCTATCCGAAGAGGCCAAGGTGCCGTTTGACGAGACCTTGACCAAGGCGCAAGCGTCGCTGCGTATCGACGAACTGCAGCGGATGACCGGTCGAGGAGCGCCGCAGCAGAGTCACGACACGAGAGTCCGTGAGTCGGGGCAGGCCGAAGTCGACGCACATGGAGGCGACGTGCGCGGCGTCTCGGATGTTTCGGACCGTTAAGCGCTCGCCGTTGGCGACTCCGCGAACAGGCGCTCCGGCGATGCGAACGCCTTGAACTCAAGCGCGTTACCGCATCGATCCGTCAAAAACGGGATACATGGCGGCCTCTGTTTCAGCGCCAGTATATTGGCCCTCAGGTGACGCCAAAGATAACCGGAGACAATCGATGACTGATCGGACATCGCGTATGACTCGCCGCCGCGTGCTCACGACTGCGGCCGCTGTCGCGCTTGCACCAACCTCTATTTTCGCGCAGGCGTATCCAGCCAAGCCGGTGCGCTGGATCGTTCCTTATCCGGCCG
>CAZKNV010000007.1:0-9173 GCA_964554145.1 uncultured Burkholderiaceae bacterium | reverse complement strand
CGATCGGTCGCAGCGCAAATGGAAAAGCAATTGGGCCAGCCACTGGTGATCGAGAATCGTCCAGGGGCGGCGACGATGATCGGCGCCGAAGCAGTAGCGCGCGCGCCCGCCGACGGCTACACCTTGCTGACCGGCGACAACGGCACGTTCGTGTTCAACACGGCGCTGTACAAGAAGGTGCCGTATGACCCGGCGAAAGATTTTGCGCCGATCGGATTAATGGCGCGCTTCCCGTTGATCGTTGTCGCCAATCCGGCGGCCGGGTTCAAGACGATGCGCGATCTCGTGGATGCATCGAAGAAACAGCCGGGCAAGCTGTCCTACGCGTCGGTCGGCGCCGGCAGTCCGCATCATCTGGCGATGGAACTGATCAAGGATCGCACCGGCGCGTTCATCGTTCACATTCCGTATCGCGGAGCCGCCCCTGCTGTGCAGGACGTGCTGGGCAATCAGTTGCCGGTGATGGTGATCGACACCGCGGTCGGCCTGCCGCACATTCGCTCCGGCAAGCTGGTGCCGCTGGGAGTGCTGAGCCGCCAGCGACTCGCCGCGCTGCCCAACGTGCCGACGCTCGAAGAACAAGGTATTCGCGATACCGAGGTGTATGCGTGGCAGGGCATGGTGGTCCCGGCCGCCACTCCACGTGAAATCACGTCGAGACTGACGACTGAGCTGAACCGCGCAATCACGACTCCGGATGTGATGCGCCGGCTGCAGGAGTTCGGCCTCGAGCCGATCCCGAGCAATGCCGAACAGATGGCGGCGTACATCAAGAGCGAAACCGCACGCTGGCATGCGCTGATCAAGCAGCGCGGATTAACGCTCGAATAATTGCGGCACGATCGTCCGTGCCGCACGATATTTCGCTGATCACCACGCTGGCGGCCGCGCTCGGCCTGGCGCTGTTGTTCGGCTTTGTCGCCGCGCGCCTGCGCTTGCCGGCGATCATCGGATATCTGCTGGCTGGGGTTGCACTCGGTCCGGCAACGCCGGGCTATGTGGCCAATCTCGAAATCGCGGGGCAGCTGGCCGAAATCGGCGTGATGCTGTTGATGTTCGGTGTCGGCCTGCACTTTGCGCTCGACGATCTGCTCGAAGTCCGCAAGGTGGCCTTGCCGGGCGCGATCGTGCAGATGGCGGCCGCGACCGCGCTCGGCATGCTGCTGGCGCACTCGTGGGGCTGGAGTATCGGCGCCGGCCTGGTGTTCGGGCTTGCGCTATCGGTCGCGAGCACGGTCGTGTTGCTGCGCGCACTCGAAAGCCGCGGCGTGCTCGAATCGGTCAACGGTCGAATTGCGGTCGGCTGGCTGGTGGTCGAAGACTTGGCGGTGGTGTTGTTGCTGGTTCTGCTGCCGCCGCTCGCCGGATGGCTCGGCGGCGAAGGGGCTGATCGAACTGGCGCCGAACTGTTTGCCGCACTTGCGAATACGTTGTTGCGAGTCGGCGCGTTTGTCGTGCTGATGCTGATCGTCGGCCGGCGATTGTTTCCGTGGATTCTGTGGCAGGTGACGCGCACCGGCTCGCGCGAACTGTTCACGCTGTGCGTGATCGCCGCTGCGGTCACGATTGCGTTCGGCTCGGCGGAACTGTTCGGCGTGTCGTTTGCGCTCGGCGCGTTCTTCGCCGGCATGGTGCTGCGCGAGTCGGAGTTCAGCCAGCGCGCCGCCACTGAATCGCTACCGCTACGTGACGCCTTTGCCGTGTTGTTCTTCGTTTCGGTCGGCATGCTGTTCGACCCTGCCGTGCTGTTCGATCGGCCGCTGCAGGTACTGGGGGTGGTCGCGATCATCGTTGTCGGTAAATCGCTTGCCGCCGGCGCCCTGGTGCTGCTGATGCGCTACCCGCTGAACACTGCGCTGACCGTTTCGGCCAGCCTGGCACAGATCGGCGAGTTTTCGTTCATCCTGGCGGCGCTCGGCGTTTCATTGAACCTGTTGCCGCCGGAAGGACAAAGCCTGATCCTGGCCGGCGCGCTGATTTCAATCGCGCTTAATCCCTTCGTCTTCGCAGCCATCGGGCCGTTGCAGAACTGGTTAAGAGCGCGCTCCGAATTTGCGCGCTCGCTCGACCGCATCGACGATCCGCTGGCCGCGCTACCCGCGGCCACCGAGCCGAAGTATCTGTCGCAACAGGTCGTGGTGGTGGGCTATGGCAGGGTCGGCCGGCGCATCTGCGAAGCATTGGCGTCGCATCACATCCCCTACGTCGTCGCGGAGCAAAACCGCGAGCTGATCGAAACCCTGCGCGCGCGCAAAGTTCCGGCAGTGCTCGGCAACGCCGCCGAGCCGGCCGTGCTGGTGCAGGCGCACATCGCGCGCGCGAGCATGCTCGTCATCGCAACACCCGATACGATCGGAGTGCGCCAGATGGTCGTCAACGCGCGCACGCTCAATCCGAAGATCGAGGTGGTCGTTCGCAGCCATAACGAGGAGGAAGCGCGGCTGATCGAAAGCGAATGCGAGTGCCGCGTTTTTCTCGGTGAGAGCGAGCTTGCGAACGCGATGACGCAGCATGTGCTGACTCGCTCAAGGGTCGCCGGCGCGTGAAGACGACTAGGTCATCGCAAGCGGGCGCTTGCGCGTCGGCGGCGGAAACTGCGCATCGACTGCGGCAAGGTCGTCCGCAGTCAGTTCCAACTGCACGGCTAGATAGTTTTCGCGCAGATGCGGCTCCTTAACCGCCTTCGGGATGGCGATGACATCGGGATGGCGCAGTACCCATGCCAGCGCAGCAGTCGATGCGCTGACACGATGGCGGCGGCCGATAGTTGCAAAAGTCGAATCGCGCGCCAGCGCGCCCTGGTCGATCGGCGAATACGCCATCGTCACGACGCTTTTTTTGCGCTGCCATGGCAACAGATCGAATTCGCTGCCGCGTTGGCTGGCGGAGTAGTAAATCTGATTGGCAACGCACGCGGGGCCGGCGGCAAACGACCAGAGCTGCTGCATGTCGGCGGTGTCGAAGTTGCTGACGCCCCAGTGTCGGACGCGTCCGTCCCGGCGCAATTGTTCGAACGCACCGACGGTGTCTTTCAGCGGTGTTGAACCGCGCCAGTGCAGCAGATACACGTCCAGGTAGTCTGACCCGAGGCGCTGCAGGCTGCGCTCGCATGCGCGTAACACGCCATCGGGGCTGGCGTTGCTCGGCAGCACTTTAGAGACAATCGTCAGTTCTTCGCGCCGGATGGCACCGGCCTCTATCATTGCGCGCACGGCGGCGCCGACCACTTCTTCGGCGCCGCCGTCGCCATACATTTCCGCGGTGTCGATGAGCCGGTAGCCGATCTCGATGGCTACTTTGACGGCGGCAATCTCTGCCGAGCGGGCGCGGCTGCTTTCGCCGATGCGCGCGGTGCCGAGACCGAGCGCGGGGACTTCCTGACCAGTAGGTAATCGAACGAAGCGCATCGAAAACACTCTAGCGCAACCGGGCATCGGCTGACGATCCAGGCATCAGGCTTGCCTTTTTGGCCTGACCGTGCCGCTCGGCGCGCAACTATTTCAATGACCAAGACTCACTGGCTTGCAGCCATTGTTTTTTTACTTGCTGCTGCGACGGCACCGGTTGCGCACGCATTCGGCTTTCCCGATGTCGATCGGCGCGCGCGGGAGCTGGCCGGTCGGCCCTATGTCAAACAGGCCCCGGCGCTACCCAAGCCGCTGAAGGATCTGACTTACGACCAGACGCGCGATATCCGCTTCGATCCGTCTCGCTCGCTTTGGCGCGATCAAAAACTGCCGTTCGAGGTTCAGTTTTTTCATCTGGGCGGCTTTTTCGACCAGCCGGTTCGCATCTACGAAGTCGTCGACAAGGAAGTACGCGAGATTGTTTTCGATACGTCGGCATTCGATTACGGCAAAAACAAGCTCGATCGATCGCAGTTTGCAAAGGCCGGCTTCGCCGGTTTTCGGATTCACTTTCCGCTCAATGTCGTGCCGGGCAAGCCGGTCTACAAGGACGAATTGGTGACGTTTCTCGGCGCGAGCTACTTCCGGGCGCTCGGACAAGGCCAGCGCTACGGCGCGTCTGCGCGCGGGCTGGCGATCGATACCGCCGAGCGCAGCGGCGAGGAATTTCCGCGTTTCGAACAGTTCTGGATCGAGCGGCCGGCCGCCGGCGCCAAGCAACTCGTCATCCACGCACTGCTGGATTCGCGGCGCGCGACCGGCGCTTACCGCTTCGTGATCCGCCCCGGCGCCGAAACGGCGACCGACGTGCAGGCTCGGCTGTACCTGCGCGAGCCCGTTGCAAAGCTGGCGGTGGCGCCGTTGACTTCGATGTTCTTCTTCGGCGAGAACCAGCGCGCGCCGAGCGAAGATTTTCGTCCCGAGGTGCACGATTCCGATGGACTTGCCATTCACGCCAGCAACGGCGAATGGATCTGGCGGCCGCTGGTGAATCCGCGCCGCCTGCTGGTCACGTCGTTCGCGCAGACCGACCCGCGCGGCTTCGGCCTGATGCAGCGCGACCGCAGATTCGACGGCTACGAAGACCTGGAATCGCGCTACGAATCGCGGCCCAGCGTATGGGTGGAGCCCGTCACAAAGTGGGGCGCCGGCCGCGTTGAGTTGGTGCAGATTCCGACGCCCAATGAGGTCAACGACAACATCGTCGCCTACTGGGTACCGAGTGCGGTTCCGCCGCCTGGCACGCCTCTTGATTTCTCTTATCGAATGCTCTGGATGAAGGACACGGATCGGCGCCCGCCCAACGGCTGGGTGGTGCAGACGCGCCGCGGGCATGGCTACCAGAACCCGGCGAACGACACGGTAAAGCTTACGGTCGACTTTGACGGGCCGGCATTGCGCAAGCTGCCGGTCAACGCGCCGTTGAAAGCCGACGTTGGCATCGCGAACGGTCAGAGCACCGACCTCGTCGTTTATCGCAATGAAGTGACGGGCGGCTGGCGCATGGTGGTTGAGTTGCGCAGGCAGGACAAGGAAAAACCGACCGAAGTGCGTGCATTTTTGCGCCATGACAAGGAAGTGTTGAGCGAGACATGGAACTACATCGTTCCCGGGATGCAGTAGCAGGCGCGAGCTACGGCCAGTTGGCGGCGACCACCCCGCCCGCTGTTCCGCCGATACTGCGCACGCCGATGGCGCCGCGGCGCTGGGGCCGCATCGGCCCGATTTCCTGGATGCTGCGCCGGCTGTTCGGGCTGGAGCCGCGACTGCAGGATGTCGATGGTCCGGCACGCGGCGCCGGTCACCGCCGCCGCTTTGTGCTGCTCGCGCTATCACTCGGCCCGGCGCTGTATGCAACGTACTTCCTGCACGGCTTGCTGCCGAATGTCGTAACCGCGAACGAGACGGTCGACACTGCGATCGCATGGGGCGAGAACGCGTTGCTGGTGGTGTTCGTGCTGCTGACCTGCTGGCTCGCGGCCGGCTTCTGGACTGCGGTGATGGGATTTTTCGTGCTGTTGCGCGGAGGAGATCGGCATTTGATCTCGCGCTCGGCGGCGGCCGGCGCTGCGTTACCCGCCGGTGCACGCACCGCGATTGTGATGCCGATCTGCAACGAAGATGTGCGCCGCGTGTTTGCCGGCTTGCGCGCGACCTACGAGTCGGTCGCGCGCGCCAGGGCGCTCGATCACTTCGATTTCTACGTGCTGTCGGACACCGGCGATCCCGACCTGTGCGTGGCCGAGCTCGATGCATGGAATGCATTGCGCGAGGAACTCGGCGCCGAATCCCGCTTGTTCTACCGGCACCGCCGCCGCCGTGTAAAGCGCAAGAGCGGCAACATCGACGACTTTTGCCGGCGCTGGGGCGCGAAGTATCGCTACATGATCGTGCTCGATGCCGACAGCGTGATGAGCGGCGAGTGCCTGACCACGCTGGTGCGTCTGATGGAAGCGCGGCCCGATGCCGGCATCATCCAGACCGCACCGCGCGCCGTGGGGCGCGACACCTTGCATGCGCGCATGCAGCAGTTTTCAAATCATGTCTATGGGCCGATGTTCACCGCCGGCCTGCATTACTGGCAGCTCGGCGAGTCGCACTACTGGGGCCATAACGCGATTATCCGGCTCGAGCCGTTCATCAGGCACTGCACGCTGGCGCCGCTGCCCGGCTGGGGCTCGCTTGCCGGTGAAATTCTGTCGCATGACTTCGTCGAAGCTGCGCTGATGCGGCGCGCCGGGTATGGCGTATGGATCGCTTACGACCTCGACGGCAGCTACGAAGAGACGCCACCGAACTTGCTCGAAGAGGTCAAGCGCGACCGTCGCTGGTGCCACGGCAATCTGATGAATGCGCGCTTGATGTTTGCGCGCGGTATGCATACAGTGCATCGCTGGGTGTTTCTCACCGGCGCGCTGGCGTATCTGTCGGCGCCGCTCTGGCTCGGCTTTTTGGCGTTGTCGACCTGGCTTATGGTCGCGCATACGAATGCCGAGCCGCAGTATTTCGTGATGCCGCATCAACTGTTTCCGCTCTGGCCATCGTGGCGGCCGGAATATGCGATGGCGCTGTTTGTGGCAGTGGCATCGGTGCTGGTCCTGCCGAAGCTGCTGGCGGCGTTGTTGGTCGGTGTGCGTGACGCCGCGTCCTATGGTGGACGTATCCGACTGACGTTAAGCGTGCTCGCCGAGATTCTGGCGAGTGCTTTGCTGGCGCCGGTGCGCATGCTGTTTCATACGCAATTCGTTTTCTCTGCATTACTGGGCTGGGCCATTCAGTGGAAATCTCCGGCGCGCGCCGATAAGTCCACATCGCTTGCGCAAGCGTTGCGCCGGCACGGCATGCAGACCGCGATCGGGGTCGCATGGGTCGGCATCGTTGCATGGAAGGCGCCCGACATGCTGCCTTGGCTGACACCGGTCGCTACCGGTTTGCTGCTGGCGATACCGATTTCCGTCTTCACCAGCTACACATCGCTCGGCTTGCTCGCGCGCAAGGCGAAACTTTTCATGACGCCCGATGAGACTCATCCTCCGCGCGAATTGGTCGCGACCGCGCAATATGCGGCCAACGCAAGAACGTCGCCACGCTTTGCCGATGCCGTGATCGATCCCGAGCTACACGCTGTGGTGCGGTCCGCAGCGCATTTTCGACAGCCAGGCTTGGTCTCGGCTGCCTATGCCGAACCGGTCGAACGCGCTCTGCAGGCAGGCCCCAATGCGCTGACCCGTGCCGAGCGGTTGGCGCTGCTACATGACGCGCATGCATTGGACCAATTGCACGGTGCGATAAGCACGGCGCTCGTGCATCCGTCGTGGTACGCAAGTTCAGCGCGCGCAGGCCGGGCGACGGTCAGTTACTTCGGTCGCACAAGGATTCAGGGCGGCGCACAGCCAACTCTGGGCACTATCCGCCGCGCAGCCTAAGCACAGCTATTTTTCACGACTCCAACCGTAGCGACGGCGCTTCGCTGCTGTGAGCGCTACCACGGCGGCGCAGCCAAATGCGTTGCCCCACATCATGCTGCTCAGAAGAGCACCGTGCACGATCGCGTAGCAGTAAACGGCGGTGACCGCTGGCTGAATGACCAGAACATCCAGGTGGTAATAGAGATTGCATGCGCACCTGAATGCTCGCGCGCGACGGCCACGATCTGCGGCACATAAAACAGCAATCGCACCGCATTGCAAACCGCATAGATCGCCGTGATTGATTGCACAAGCAAATCATTCGACATCACAAGTCCGCCGCATCACGCACCGACAGGCCAGAGCCAGACGATCGCTAACAACCAGATCGTGGCGGCAACGCTGGTAGCTGCAAAACTGACTCTTTGAATGCGACGCAGAGCATTCTTCGGCAGCGCTTGCACTCGAACCCGCTCTTTTGGATAGCCGAGACTCGAGAGCTCACGTTGCGCGTTCGACAGCGAGTCATTGGCCATGGCAGACCACCCAGCGGCCCACGGCGCGGCCCAGCGTGGAGCGCCACCCACGGTTTTATCTTCCTTCGATGCCATTTTCGCCCTCCGTTGCCTGTGTCTGGCTCATCCGTGATGCGTAACGCCATCAGGGTTGCGCAGCGCTGGTTCGAGCAAAGCGGGCGGTAACTCCTGGGAAGTCGCGGAAGAACTGCTCGACGAACTCGGAGGTGCTGTTGTCGAGACATCGGTCAAGCCATAGTCCTGCGGGGAAAATGGACCTGAGACTACGAACGCGATGCCTGAGACCAGCACCGCCGCCACTGTCGCTACGACATAAATTTCCAACTTTTGCAGGATGGAATCGATTCGCATGATGTTCTCCTAGTGAGTTTGTCGAGACGTTGAGTACGCTCATTGGGACATACGACACGTTTGTGCGAAACCGGCCATTACGGAGGCCGCGCGCCGAAAATTCACATCACTGGCCGGTCTGAAGCGGCGACGCCGTATGTCCGATCAACCTCGAATCTCGGGTGCTTGATCGGAGGACCGCGGCCGTGTATCGCTTCGACGGCACGACCTGGTCGACCACCGGCGGGTTCCAAGGGAGAGGTGCCGCAGTTCGTGCCACATGGGCTCACGACTTCGTTCGGACTGAGCACACGATTACGTCAGGTGGGTAGCACTCTGTACCTGACGCTGGTCGAGATTCCGGGCGACGGCAGTGCGCAAAGAATTCAACTGCTGAAGAAAGTCGGCAACTAAACCGGCCATGGCAAATGTCTTTTGTTCGTACGCGGGTATGTCGATTATTCATCTGGCCGGATTGTGGTGCCGGCTTCGTAATACACGTTGGAAGTCACAGTTTTCAAAACCGCGACTTCTCCCGCGATCGGGTGCGGCGGTGTCTGCAGCGCCCAAACTTAAAGAGGTTCATATGAAGCACTTCAAAACTGTCTGCTCGACTTTCGTTCTGCTCCCCGCACTGGCCTTCGTCTCGGCACAAGCTCGCGCCGAATACAAGTGCGACGCGCCAGAGCACCGTCTCGATCGCGTTGCATGCGAAAAAGCGGCAGAGGGCCCGACGGAACTGCGCCAGCACATTCAGCGTATGCGTCCAATAGAAAGCCTTCAGTTTTCGGACTACGTGAACGAAGCGCAGGCGCGCGCGTGGGCGCAAGACAAGTCGAACCGGGCTCCGGCTGGAACAGCGCCCGTGCGAACGGCGGTCAACTTTCCGGAAAATCCGGGCGCGTAATGATGATTTCGCTTAGCGCGGCAGCTCAACGCCGCGCTCTTCATGCGCGAGACGCTGAAAATACGCAGCGAACTCCGGGTCTTCA
>CAZKNV010000006.1:0-22463 GCA_964554145.1 uncultured Burkholderiaceae bacterium | reverse complement strand
GCACGTGCTTGTAGGCGGCCGCATGGAAGACGATGTCGGGTTGAAATTCCGCGAAAATCGCATTAACTCGCAACGCGTTTTTTGCGTCACCGATCAGGCAGACCCGGGCGATATGCGGAAACGTCCGGGAAAGTTCCTGCTCCATTTCATAAAGCGCGAATTCGGAAAGTTCGAACAGGACCAACTTCGAGGGTGCGAAACGGGCGATCTGCCGGCACAACTCCGATCCAATGGACCCGCCGGCACCGGTGATCAGAACGGTCCGGCCTGTCAGGAAGTCCCGTGCCGCGAATGAATCCAGCTTAACCGGGTCTCGCCCTAGCAGGTCTTCAACCTCCACCCGCCGGATCTCGGAAATGGACACTCGGCCTGAAACGAGATCATCAAACGCCGGTACGGTCAGTACCGACAGGCCTGCATCGCTTGCGAGGTCGGCAACCCGGCGCCTTTCCGCCGGTGGCGCTGTCGGCATCGCAATGACGGCGTGCTTGGCGCCTGTCGCATCGGCCTGATTGGCTATATCCCCGATCCTACCGACGACGCGCACGCCCAGTATGCGCTGTCCAGCCTTCGTTGCGTCGTCGTCGAGCAACCCCGCAATCGTCCATTCGGTGCTCCCCTCTAGAGCCCTGACAAGGCGCGAGCCAGCGTCGCCCGCTCCGAGCACAAGAAGCGGCTTTGCGTCGAACCGAGACAACCTGAAACTTCGGTATTCGACAAGGATCCGGAAGCCAACCCGAAGGCCTCCGAGCGCAAGAAATAAAAGGATTGGGTCGAGCAGCAGAACCGATCGAGGCACCTGCGGCAGACGAAGCATCAGGACGCCGGCAGTCACAGCTAACGCGCAAAGGAGGACGGCTGTCGCCAAGGCCTTCAAATCCCTGATCCCCGAATACCGCCACATGCGGCGATTGACTCCAAAGAACGCGAGAATGAGCAATTGCAGCGGGAGACTCCACAGCGCTGCCTGCGTCGCACCCGACAGTTCGGAATCGGAAAGCTCGAAATTGAACCGCAGCAGGTACGCACCGAACCATGCTGCTGCTACCGCGCAGCCGTCCAAAAACGTAAGAAGTAGCGCCCGCGACCATGGTCGGCGAAGTGCCGCGGGGGCTGAAATGCGAAACCGGCGCAGTGAACGTTTGTGCATGATCATTAGCGCGCCCTTATCCTCTTGACGTAACCAGCTCGGAAGCGCCGGGCGGGAGCGCAGGCATCAGCGGCTCCCTCCTCAAGGCCAATCTAACGAGCCTGTCATCTGCGCCGAGGTCCCGCAGGGTGTTCGCAACGGCTTGCAGTGCTGTCGGCCGACTTAAGATTGCAACGGCAGTCAAGACAATAAGCTTCAGATCAAGCAGGACCGATCGATGCGCAACATAGAACAATCCGAGTTCGCTCTTGCCGGGACGAATCAGCTGGTTGTACGAAATGTCGGGATCGAGCTTGTCCGCGAGAATTTCGCCTTCGTCCGAGAAGACGATCGAAGCAAAGTCTGTAATGCCCGGCCTGATCGAAAGCAGCCGCTGCTCCATCAATGTGTAAAGATCCGTTTCCCTCTTAACATTTGGCCGTGGCCCAACTAGGCTCATATCGCCGGCCAGCACGTTCCACAGCTGAGTTAACTCGTCCAGCTTGTACCTGCGGATGAAGTGACCGACGGGCGTTATACGACGGTCCTGGGCACCGGTAGAGTCGACGCCACTCTTGTCGGCATTGATCACCATTGAGCGGAGTTTCAGCATTTTGAAGGCTCGTCCATTACGTCCGACCCGCGGCGCAATATAAAAGGGCGAGTTGAAGTCCTGAAGCCACACGGCAAGGGTCGTCGGCACGAGCACGGGCGACGCCAAGAGCAGTCCGGCGGTAGCCCCCAGTAGGTCGAAAGCACGCTTGATCATTTATTAGCGCCAAAACAAAGCGGGTCATGGAAGTGCAAGGTCCGTCGCGCCGTGTTGGCGACGTCCTCGGCAGTTGGATAGTAAGCTGCTTCAAGCGGCTTACTTGTCGGCGCTGGTGCGGGGGGCAGCGTTACACGTGCAGGTTTCGAAGCCAGCACGCCGGGCTCTAGTCGCTCGCAAACGGATGCAATAATTTCACCGGCCAAACCGCAAGTGCTCCAACTGCCGTCCACCACCACGAGCCTTCGGGTCTTGCGGACCGATTGGACTACCACAGCGCAATCAAGCGGACTGATCACGCGAAGATCGATGACCTCTGCCGAGAGGCCGTCCTCGGCTAGAAGTTGCGCGGCGTCGAGGCAAAGCTGCGTCGAGTGGCTTGCGCCTACTAGCGTAACGGAAGTTCCGTGCCGCGCCACACGCGGTCCCACTTGGCGAAGATCGATCTCTTCGATCTCCGCGGCCCGTTCTTCCAGTCCGTACAGCCAACGGTCGTCGATGTAAATCACGGGGTCGTCGCACAGAACGCTGGCGATGAGAAGGTCGCGAGCATCTGTCGGCGAGTGTGGCATAACAACGCGCAATCCCGGCACGTGGGCAAACCACGCATGCAGCGCCTGCGAGTGCTGTGCGCCTTGCTCTCCGCCGCGATTGACGATCCCGCGAATTGTGACGGCTGGATGCGCCTGTCCGCCGAGCATGTGCGACCACTTGGCCGCTTGATTGACGATGGGATCCATGCAGTAAAGCATGAAGTCGACCCGCGGATGCACAACGATGGGTCGATACCCGCAGAGTGATGCACCGACAGCGGCGCCGGTGCACGCGAGTTCGGAGACCGGCGTATCGATAACGCGTTCGCGGCCGAAGCGCTTGTCCAGGTCGGTCATGGTGTTGCCCACATACCATGGGCTCCATAGCCCTTGACCTATGACGAAGACGTTGGAGTAGCGTTCGAGCAGATACTCGAAACCGTGGCGTATGGCGTCCCCATAACTTAGCTGGGTCATCACGTCAACTTGCAAATACACAGCCGAGTAACTGATCGGCGGACGGATACGGCGCCGCCTCGGCTTTGCTCCAAGCGGCCTCGACTTCCGCGCGTGTTCGCTCGTAGACTGCATCGAGATCGCCGGGTGTGAGGAGGCCCTGCTCGATCAATGCATCCGCGAGCCGACGCACCGGGTCGCGGCGCTTCCAGCTTGCGAGATCGACGTCTCGATTGACGCCGACGTCGGTGTCCTCCCGCGGTCCGACGTGCCCGCGCCAGCGATAAGTAACCGCTTCGATAAAACCGGCCCCAAGCCCGCAGCGCGCTCGATCAACCAATCGCTGCGTAGCGCGAGAGACCGCGACGATGTCATTGCCGTCAACAATCTCGAATTCAACGCAATGCGCGTCGGCGAATCGCGCGATCGAATCGGCGGGCTGCCGTAAAGCCACGTGCAAATGACTCGAAAAAAAATTGTTTTCCACTACGAACAGCACTGGCCACTTAAAAACGCTCGCAAGATTCAGCGATTCGTGCAGAACGCCTTCCTCGGCGGCTCCGTCTCCGAGAAATGAAACCGCCACGTCGCCGTTTCCATCCAACTTTGCCGCCAGTCCGGCCCCGACGGCGAGCGGAACAGTTCCGGCGACAATGGGAACAGACCCATAAAAACCGTTGGTCCGATCGTAGAGATGCATGGACCCGCCCATGCCCTTTGAGCAGCCCGTGACCTTGCCGAGAACCTCTGCGAAGATCGCGTCTAGGCTGCCGCCGAGGGCAAAGTAGTGCGAATGCGACCGATGCGCACCGAATACGCGGTCGGTTGAGCGAAGGTGCTCTGCGATGCCCACGGCAACCGCCTCTTGTCCAATTCCAAGGTGCGCAGGGCAACCGACAACTCCTGCCGTCGCCATGTCCCCGATCTTTTCTTCCGCGACTCGAATCAAGATCATGTCACGGAGCTGTTCGATCAGCCTCGCCGGATTGGAGCCCCGAAGATCAATGGCTTCGTGATAACGAGACGGATCGGCGAGCGCTCCGAGGCTGTGCCGGGATCGCTCCCCCGACAAACTACTTGCCGTAGAAGCTTCGGATGGCATCGCAGATGTATTCAACGTCGTCACCTGTCAGCGCGGTGTGCATGGGAAGGAGAAAGCACCGTTTAAAGAGGCTGTCGGTAGCTGGCAGTGCTGCCTCCTTAAAGCCGAGCTCGCCGAATTGATGGACCGGTGTTCCGCCCCACTGAATTATGGTTCGCACTCCCTGCTGGTCGAGATGTGCTCGCAGCTCGTCCCGCCGATCGGCTTCGACTTCATAGTTCTGGTAAACGTCGTAGTGGCGCGCATCCGAATTGGGGGCGGGCGGCAACATCATCTCTGAGAGGTCGCCTAGCCGTTCCTGATACTGGGACGCTATCTCACGACGGCGGTGCAAGGCGTGTGGGAACGACTTGAACTTTAGGTTCAGCACCGCTGCCTGCACATTGTCTAACCTTGAGTTGAATCCCCACGCAACCACGCGACCGTCGTCGTTCCGGCCGTGATCACGAAGCAGCTTCACCTCGCGAGCGACCTCGTCATCGTTTGTCAACACGAGCCCACCGTCACCAAAGCAACCTAGAAGCTTCGCCGGGTACAGGCTGATCGTGCCGAACTTGCCGAACGTTCCGGCCATTTTTCCGCAGAAGCTGGAACCCAACCCCTGCGCCGCGTCCTCGACGATCATCAAGCCATGATCGTCCGCAATCTCTTGCAACGTCGCCATGTCGCAAGTGCGACCGTTCAACTGCACGGGCATGATGGCTCGCGTGCGCTCCGTGACAAGCGCGCGCACCGACGCCGGATCGAGCATGTGGTCCTTCCCGCAGTCGGCGAGAACGGGTTTGGCGCCAACAAAATGGATTGAGGCGACGGAGGCGATGTAGGTGTGCGAAGGAACAATTACCTCGTCGCCAGGTCCGATGCCCACCGCCCTCAGTCCCAGCCATATCGCGTCGGTTCCGTTCGCCACGCCGAGGGCGTACTTGGCACCCGTGTATTGCACCATTGCGTGTTCGAACTCTTGACAGTCCTTCTGGAGGATGTACGCACCGCGTCCGCACACATCGCGCAGGACCTCCATTAGCTCAGTTTCCTGGGCAGCAAACAAAGCTTGATAGTTAAAGAATGGAATCGATCGTCTCTGGAGCATCGTGAACTTAGGTCAGTGATGGTTATCCGCGAGTGCTTAGGCTTGCCGCGCAGTAGATTACTTTGTGCGAAGTGTTTGGCCGATCACTGGCGATGGATTTTGGCGGAACTCGCTGAGCCGTCTCACCGTTAATCTCTGCGGGCATTCGAGTCAGGCGACCAAACACCATGCGTTTTAGAAGTTTTTTTGCCGCCATGCTTTTCGGAACCAGACCAAGTCTCGATGCCAGTGCCTTGATCGGTCGCAAGAGACGCTGCCGAACCGATGTCGAGTCTATTGGCGTGTCGCCAAAGAACTCGGTGGTGAACCCGTGGCGCTTAAGAGCCTCGGCGAGTTCGGGTACGTTGTGGTAGTGAACGCTGTGTGGGCTGGGTGTGAAGTCATAGAGGTTCTTGTTTGCCGTCGCGATGAGCAGTCTCCCTCCTGCGCGTAGGACGCGCCGTGCCTCGGAGAAAAATTGGTCCGCGTCGCGAATGTAGTACAGCGCCTCGAACAGAATCACTACGTCGAAGGAACGGTCGGGAAACGGTATGTGCTGCGCGTCGAATCGCTTCAATTTGATCCGCTCAGCGTAATTCCTTGTCGCGATATCGAGTATTGGCTGCGAGTAATCACCTCCGACTACCGATCTGGCGACGGAAGCGAGGTAGCCCAAACCCTGCCCAGTTCCACAGGCAACCTCCAGAACGTCCTTCCCACCGCAATACTCCCCTGCCCAGTAATAGCGGCGGCAGATGCGCTCAACTTGCTCGAGCGACACTTCGTCCCCAGCTAGCTCTGTGACAGCAAGAAAGTCCAGCGCGGCGCTCACTTCGCAGAGTCCGGCTTTATAAGTTCGAAGGTGAAAATCCACGACATCAAGCGAACTCCCGGAATGCGCGTTAACAGCTTATCGAGGCCGTTGAATAGCGGCAAAGCCGCCGGGATGAACGCCGCGAGAATACTTGTGATGTGCCAGTAGCAGATGTTGGATACGGTGAAGAAACGTGCGGCAAAGTCGACATCTTTCAAAGAGAGAATGTGGGCCTTTTCCCAATCAGTGCGCATATCTGGCGTCAACTGCCGATATAGCTTGATAACCGGGTTGTAGTCCAAGGCTTCGACAGCGAGGATCCGGCCACCCGGACGGAGAATCCGCCGCAGTTCCGGTAGTGCGTAAGACAGATCGAGGTGATGCAACATCCCTGAACAGATAACTGCGTCGATCGAGCAGTCTGGCAATCGAGTATTTTCTGCATCCGCCTGCACAAAGTAAGTGTTGTCTGCAAGCCCCGACAAGGCGGCGTCACGCCTTGCGTTTTCGACGGACACGCGACTGATATCCAATCCAATTGCCAATCGCGCCCCTGCCCCGGCGGCTCTTATAGCGTTTAGACCGTTTCCGCAAGCGTAGTCGAGGAAAATCTTGTCCCTCGCATTCCGGGTGATCCAATCGTCAACGAACGCCTTTGACAGTCCCGTCGCTGCGTAATACTTCTTGTTGCCATAAAAGCGCTCGTACGTATCTTGATCGAGCGATGCCACGAGCGATCGATCGCGGTCTCGATCATGAAACTCAAGTTCCTTTCGCTTTCTCTGATCGAGGCTGGACCGCCAATCTTCGTCGGAGATCCTTTCAATCTCACAGAGCGCCTGCCTTAGAGTCGGCTCAATTTGCGCCGTCGCGGGCTCGGCAAGCAGATCGGCCGTCATCGCCCGATTGCTCCGATCGCCTCAAGGTGCTCGGCGAATTCCCCGTAGACGACGTCCGCGCTGAACCTTGCCTCAAACACGCGCCGCGCATTGGCCTTAAGCCGTGAAAGTCTGGCCGGATCTATTAGCAGGTTGTTAAGCGTGCGAGCCAAGGACTCTGGATTCTTCGCCTCGTATGTCACGCCACAGTCCTCTTCGCGAAGCAGTAATCCCAAATAGCCGTCCAAGCTCGTCACGACAGGCAATGAAGCCGACAGGTACTCAATCGGTTTGTTTGGCAGATTTCCAATAAAGCCAGTGCTGACAACATATGGGGCAAGACCGACAGTTGAAATGCTCATCAAGGCGGAGATCTTCGGAGCATCAACCCAACCCGGAAAGACGACGCTCTTCACCTGCGCGGCTGCAGCTCGGTATTCCACTAATTGCTCACCGTCGCCACATACGACGAACTTCAGGCGCGTCCCTTCTCGCTCGAGCAGCCTGGCTGCCGAAATAACGGTGTGAATATCAAATTGGCGTCCAAGCGTCCCAAAGAAACATGCAATTGGGTCAGCCCCTTCGGTCAAGATCTCCAGTTGCTTCCAAAAAGCTAAGGAGTCCGCAGGGGCGCTGCTTGGGCGGGACGCATTGTAGCCAAACGGAAATTCTCGATCATTTGGCCCCCGATTGCGGTCGGCCATTCGCACGCCCCACTCAACGAAAGGACTCGAATTTCCGACGATCGCTGTTGCTCCAATTAAAGCGCGACGAGCCTCTCGGTACATCGGCGATAACGCCCAACGTCCCCCCGGCCGTACCCACCGGGGCAATAGATCAAGAAATATCTCTGGCCATAGATCTCGAATATCAACAACGACGGGTACACGGTGCCTGGCTCCATACGCGCTAGAAGCCGCACTGAGTTCAATAGTGGGGAACGACGCGAGGATAACGTCCGGAGCGGTCGCGGATGAAGACACTTCCGAAAATCGTTGTGCAACGATCCGGTGGTCGATCAATCTAGAGACCGAGACATTGCGCCGATAGCCCGGGCCTTTGAGAAGTCGCAGCTGATAGCGATCTTGCAATTGGATTGTGTGATCTTTTGAATGACGGTGACGCTTGGTACGGTGATCAAAAGTGCTAGACCACCAGATCACCTCGTGGCCCCGTCGCCAAAGGCGATCGGCCAGTATGCCGGCCCGCAACAAGCGAGGAGTGCCGGGGTCAGAGGGCAGCGGCTCTCCAACCGTAACGAGCCAGATCTTCATCGTGGCCGAAAGGTCTCAGTAGCTGGCTGCCTCCGACGGGATTCTCGCCATTCAAGCGCAAGTGCGCACAAAACAAGAACCGCAAATCCTTGGGATATCAGGATGGCGCCTAAGGATCCGACCGCTGGAAGGGCCGACAGCATGGCCAGACCTACGGCTTGAAACGGTAACGTCCGGCTTGATCGGCAGGCGTAGCCAAGTGTTATCCGCGCCGCGGACAGACCAAGTGCCGCGAGGAGTACGCCGACCAAGCCAAAGCGAGCAAAACCATCAGCGTCAATCGAGGCGTATGCCCTGCTGGAGGCAGGATACATATTCGGGTACCGCGTGCCCAGCGCCCAGGCGGCTACGCGCTGGGCCGGATGTGCGAAGTCTTCCTCACTTCGCTCGCGGGGCGTCAAGCCAGAAAGCCCCAGCGGCTCTGTAGAAGAGAAGTACTGGTACCACCGATAAGACATCTCCGAGGGTACAAGAAATGCTCGATATAGAACGTACTCTGCTCTCAAAGCCAGAGGCGCGATCCCCTTAGTCTCCTCCGGCGGCCGAAGGCGAGCGTAGTCGCCAAGTGTCAAATGAAGACGCGCGTCACGAAGTTCCGCTTGCGTTGTGGCGTTCGATAGGTGCCTCGGCTCTGGCCGCCAATTGATAAAGTTTCGTGGATCGGACATGCCAAGCCAAACGACGGCTGCAACAACAGCACCGCATGACAGCGCAATAAGAACAAGCCGGGGCCGCATAGCCCCGCCCACTTGCAGCCAAGCCGCAATGGCTAGCGTATAGACCAGCATGACGATCGGGGTCTTGGCGAGCGTTAATAGCGCATAAACCACCGCTGCCAAGAGTGTGGCGGTGAATGCCACCCAGCGCCGACGAATGACGAGTGCAATTGCCGTGGCGGGGGCAAAAATCGTCATTGCCCAATTGAAGCTAATCTTCAAGAGTTCTGGAGCGTCGAGCAATTTCGCCGACCTCTCTCGCAGAATCATGAGCTCCTGCCAGTCAGTCGAGCTGTCCCGCAGCACTTGAACGAGCGGTGCGTGATCGATGAGAAGGACGTGCGTGGCAGCGGGCAGTGCAAACCCGACCGCTAGAAGTCCGGTAATTAGTCCGCTTACGTACAGTGGAGATCCGCTAGGAGACCACCTTCTGTCGACGAGGTAATCGGAGGCGAAAAGGGCGACCAAAGTTATCAGAACACCGAACGCCTGAATGCTCGCGTATGTGGCGTTGAGTGTTGGTGCTTGTAGAGCAAAGGGAACGGCCATTAAGGCGATCCACCCAGCCGAGGGCAGGTAGGCCGGCCGTCGCAGGACCGCCAGAACGAGAGCGGCGGCCGCAACGCCAAGGCTGCCAGCGAGCGCGGCGGAATTGAGGCTCATGCCACTGAAGGGCTGAGCCGCGCTTGCGCTTGGGCGGTGGGCATTGTCAGCGCGAGCAGAGCGAAAAACCAGACAAGGCGGAAGTCGAAGTAGTCCCCGGCAAATTGCGCACTAACAAATACGGTTGCAGCGCCTGCGTACCAGAAGCGTTCGGGCGATACAAAAACCTGGGCGCGCTCCAAAAGATGAATTGCATAGCCAATCACTGCGATAAAGACGAGCGTTCCGATAATTCCGATCTCGGCAAGAAACTCAAGAATGATGTTATGGGGATACGTATAGACCTTTGGTTCCGGGTCATAGCTAGTCGTTGCAACGAAACGATAAGTTCCCAAGCCATTGCCCCACCATGGCGAGGCAGTGAAATCTAGCCAGGCGCGGGCGACCAGCCGAACGCGGTGTGTGCGATCCGCAAACACGAAGAGTTCTTCAGACCGAGGAATGTTCGGGTATAAAGCGTTGGAAACGATCTTTGCACAGAGATATTCTTCTTCGCTCTGAGGCAGGACAAGCAGTCCGGACTGCAGCGTGTCGGTGACTTTCTCGAGATCGCACCTTTTTCGCAACGCTGCCGCTGATTTTGCATCAAGACCGGCCGCAAGGCGGTTGACCTCTTCTGCAACCCGGTCGGCAACTCTGGCCAAGGCGTCGGCCGACACCAGCCCACCTTGGTCAAACGCTTCGGTTGTCCGCGCGCTGATCAAACTGCCCCGCAACGAAAAGAAGAGGAAGAAAGAAAGAACAGCCACCGTGGCGCCGATGAGGGCAGAGCGGTAGGCGCCATTTGCGTAGTCACGCAATACCAGCAATCCGACTCCTGCAACAGCAGCGATGACACCAGCTTTAAGTAGCGATGCGAGTGAAGCAAACAGCGACAGAGTAGCCAGACCAAGTAGAAATGCCTGAGCTCCAGCTTTATTCTCGCGCCAGAAGAGATATAACGCGGCAAAGAAGCCCGTGATTTCAACTCGTTGAAAGGTGATCGGGGATCCGAGCGGAGACCAACCGTGCCCATATTTCTCGGGAGATCCGAAGCCCGCGATAGCTAGGCAGGCGAATACTGCAGCTCCGGCAACCATCACCCACGCGAGCCAGACGCAATCCTCGCGCGAACGAAACAATGCGAGCACCACCGCAAGTTGCACAGGAAGCATCGCCAAGTCAAACGTTAGTTGCGAGTTGCTGATTGGCTGACTGCTAATGAGACCACGGATCAGCAAAAACACGTGTAGCCCAATGATTGCGACCACCAACTTGAAAGCGCTACCCGAAAACTCGATTCGCTCTCGACGGTTTAACAAGTAAACAATGAAGAGGCAGCAGGCCGTCGCGAGCTCTCGTACAGCTGGGCCAAACAGCGCGCTGGGCCAGCCGGGAATTCGATCAAGCGTCAGGCGTCCCCCAAAGAAGGCAGCATAGAGGAGAGCAATACCAAGACGACGAAGCGCAACGGGATTCAAACAGGCACCAATGACGTGGAGCGGCTAAAGGCCGTCTGGGGAAACGCGGCGCTTACGCCACGTCGTTTGACTTACAAATGCGGCGTTGTAGCTGAGATGCAATTCTACCGATTCCCGGAGCGATGGTTGTGCCAGGCGTTGATACCAACTACCCGCCGCTCGCCGGCAGCCTCATAAGCGGACTGCGGCTAGCCACTCTACTATGAGGCGCAGCCACTCGAATCGTGCGAACCAAAGGATTCCGACATATATCAGCACCGCGAGACCCTCGGCCACAGCAAGCCCTGGAACGGGGTGCCAAGCGATGGACTGAACGAATCCGGCGATGACAACGGTCAAGCTGGTTCCCGCGACTGCCCAAACTAGATGGCGCAAATCCGATTTCGCACTGTCGCTAAATCTGCGTCTGAGTGCGACGTAGGTCCCGATACCGAGGATGCTGCAGCCGATAGCGACGCAAGCTGCATATAGAAGGCTGTGATCGACCCAGTTAGGTATTCCTGGTATCAATGCGGCGAGGCTAGCGACGACACTTAAGGCTATGCCAGCAATCACCGTATTTACCGGCTTATCGCTGACGGCATCGAGGATGGCGCGCGTTGCCGTGTAAAACCCCAACCCGACTGCACCGAGGAGAACGACCCGGGCGATCGTAGCACCCGACACATACGCGGCTCCCATCCAGTATTCGATGATGACATCCGCGAATAAGATGAGATGTGCGGTCATGAATACAAACAGTTGGATTGATGCCCCGATCAATAGATGTATTCTGCTCGATACTCGACCCGCTTCCTTGTGTGCCCACGCCGCGCTTATATGCGGCAACAGCACAGTCCCAAGTGGCGCAATTGTGCCGGCTACGCCAATGAGGAGCGTCACAGCGATCGAGAGAAAGCCGACGTCCTGAGAGGAAATGTTGTACTGGGCCATTACAGGCACAAGCGATGTAAGGCCCGCTGCAAGCAGAAGTGCCGGGACGCGCGTCATGCTGAAATGCAAGAAGTTCGATGTTTTGAGCGAAACGATAAGCGGCTTCGGCATCGTCTCCAAAGAATCTGCGCGTCTGCGCCATTGTGCATAGGCGAGGAAGATCCCGCTGCAGACACCAAGTGAAATGCCTGTAGCAGCAATTAGGGTTCCAAACGAAGCATTGCCGGCAATGAAAACGATTACTATGGGAAGCAAGGCAAGATTTAGAAACTGCAGGGCGCTCAGAAGTCCGATTCGAAGAGTGCCGCGCAGGCAAGCGTACGTGTACATGTGAGTCACGATGCCCGCGGCGAAAATTGCAAAGGGTAGGACAAGTTCCGTCCACTGCTTGTTACCGAAGACAATCGAAGCGAAAGCCGATGGCATGATCCCTGCTGCCGCAACCAGCAAAGCGCAGTTAGTCGTCACGAGGACGGCCGTGACGCTCATCAGCCGCCGTCTATCCGGCGCGGACGAGTAGATCGCCAGAAATTTTGCTAGGCCCTCCATCATTCCCAGAGTCAACAGCGGTGCCGCGAGCGCAAGCGCACGCCGCATTAGTGCGTACCAGCCAACCTCCTCGACCGAGAATCTTGCCGCAAGAATGGCGAAGTAAACAATGAACGCGGCCTGAACAGCGGCCTCGACAACGAGGAACAGACTGGCCTCGCGCAAAACACGCGAAACGTGTGTTGTTCGGCTCATGGCGCATGGGGACTAGCAGACGGCATATCGAAGTGAAACGGCAGGGCTAAGGTCAGATCGGGCACTTCGCGGCAGATTCGGATTGGTTGCCGCGACGTGGGCGCTCGACGACGCAAGCTCGACAAAGCCTAAGGACGGACGCACCGAACGTACATGCGCGTCCGAACTTCAACGTGATGAACTTGCCCGTCTGCTGAAGAAATGTAGTCGGCCATGCTGTTCGGTATCCATGAGTTGGAAATGTATAGCGAACTTGAGCGTGTCGTTGAAAGCAGCGCCGGCGCAAATGGAATCGGTGCACGGGTGAAATCAAGAACGCTCTGCGCTTCTGGCAAGGTGGGAACGCGCCAATCATTAAAGCCTGCAAGCGAAAGATCGCCACAGACATTCAATCCGTTGTTATCACCGGGCGAAAGTACGGGGAGCCCGCGTGCTTCCGAAAGGGTGTACTGGTTGCCATCGTCCTGCAACTGCCACATCAACGAGGTTTGATTGTTGTGGCGGTGCCATTCGAGTTATCCCTAAACTCAAACCGACCAAACACCTGTGCGCTGGAGGTGTCGGTCGCCCCCAGTCGATCCGTAATTGTCAACGTGACCGCCCAGCTAACCCGTGCGAACGACATTGAAATCAAAGGTAGGGCCTTCAAATGTCGTTCTCTCGTAGTCCAGATCGGGCCGATATCGGTGATCGCTTGGTCGCGCACCGCGGTCCAGGCAAAGGAGAGTTGCCCGCCAACGTTTGACTTACTGGAGCTTCCGTCAAATCGAGCGACGGCCCCGACGACAACTACGTGGTCGGCGAGGGCTGCCGCCTCGGGCGGAGCACATGACGATGAACCACAAAACCCTCGCGCATCATCGTCGCCCCCACACGAAGCGAATGTTGGAAACAGCGCTAGGGCAAAAATTTTCCCTAGCCAGCGGCTGAGCCGATCGCCGCCCGCGCATTTCGTCGCCAATACTTCTCCCGCTCGAAAAACTAGTCTCATGTGTGCCCGGTCACTTGCCGTAGACGCCGATCTAGATTGCAGCCCGGATACAGTGCGTTCATTGAGCGGAAATGTCTGTTACGAACCCCGTCGGAAAGCGGGACCGCTTAGTAAGGCCAGTCTCATCTCGCAGGAGCCCGGCGACCATTGAGGCGAAAGCGTTGCCATCGGGAGTGACGTGGCAGAAATCAATGCAAGAGGGGGCAGTGCCGTTAAAGGCGTCAGTAAAGTCCCAATACCGGAGCTTATGCGCGGCTAAGTGCGCTCGGATTCGTGAATAGACCGTTTTGAAGATCCGAGCGCAAATCGATTGTAGACAACTCAGCCTACACGACAATCGCGCCAGTGCTCGTTGTTGCTCATCCGCCAAGGCGGCGACCGAACACCACGTTGCGATTTTGGTGCGAACATTCTCCCATCCTTGTACTCGTCATTTGACCCTCAGCAAGAATGGACCTCCCGCGAAACTGATGCATGACATATGCCATAGGTAGAGGCTGAGCGTGGTTGCGCGGATAAATCCTGCAGTTGCCTCACTGAGCGCGCCGACTAAACGAGTTCCGTGGTGGCGGCTTAGGGGAGGGTATGTCTGCGCGGTTGGAGCAGGACTCTTTGTCGTGGCGATTGCATCTTTCTTCCGCGACCGCGGTGAATTGTCGACCAACATTTCGATATGGTTCTTCGTGATCGCCTATGGTGCGGCGCTGCGGAATCATGCGTCCGGCCTCTTCGTTGCCACGGTCATACTCTGCATCGGTCCGGCGTTGCATGAGCAGATTAACGCGTTTGGGGGAACAAAACTTCATGCATGGGCATATCCAGGCGTAGATGCTGCGTTGGGTTTTCTGATTGGATGGGCCCAAACATCACCTCTAAATCGTCTCATGCGGGCTGGATGGAAGGCGCCTAGCACTCTTGTCATATTGCATTTTTGGATCCTCATCTCTGCAGCTGTGACCGTATCGAGGAACGTATGGCAAAGCGCATCAGAGATAACGTTACGGGGTTCCCTCTACAACGGCTGGTTAGTTCGTGGAATCAGTTGGAATGATGACTACTATCCATTGCAGGACGCGTACTTCCTGAGCATTGCCCTGCTCCTCGTTATCGCGAGCACCGACGTGTCACGCCGCTACGGGAACGCAGTGCTGTTCCGCATAGTGTCTGGAGTAGCGTCAGGTGCGCTTATCAACGTTGCACTTGCAGTATGGCAAAAGTCGATCGGCAGGGCTTGGATAGGCGGTGACCCGCATGTAAGCGCCAATGCGTTTTGGCCAGACCTTCACTCGTTCGGTGCGTTCATGGCGCTCGCACTGTTCCTCGCTATTGGCGCGTTCCGCTATTGGCGCGATGTCAGACACCGCTGCTTTATGTTAGCGACCGTCTTGGCTGGCGGGACAGGGCTCTTTCTTAGCGGATCGCGCTCGACACTCCTTTTGACGGTATTAGCTTTCATAAGCGGGTTAGCTTGGATTGCATGGCGAAAAAAAGGCTTTGCCAGGGCAACAGCCTTGATTTCTGGCCTGGCGCTTTTTCTAGCTGTCGGCTTATTGATAGAGGAAGGGTATCGCGGCGTCAGTTACGACGTTCTCCGAGGGCAACTAGCGAACTTGACGTTTGAATCGTTCAACGCAGCTGTCAAGCAGCGTCCGGAAATGTGGCTTGCCGCTTTGCGGATGCTGTCTGCTTTTCCTTTTTTCGGACTGGGTCAAGGTTCGTTCTATCGATTAAGTTCCATAGCCGACTTCTCGGGGAGTGCCACCCTGGTAAGTATGGGCGGCAGCGGCGCGCACAATTACTTCTTGCAAACATTCGCCGAGCTTGGTCTTGTTGGGCTGTGTTTGGTTGCGCTGTTTTGTGTGCCATTTGTTGCCTACGGAAGTCGCAACCTTCGCCTCGTCTCTTTTTATGGACTTGTAGGCATTGCTGTCGGAAATATTTATGCCCATTCGCTTTTAGTCCGCGAGACGCTGATGTTGGCGGCCATTCTTTTAGGGAGCTATCTGTGGGAGGTGCGGCGAGCCGGAGTATCCACGGAGGGCAAACCGACTTCAAAGCAGTTTATAGCTTGGAGTGTCGTGGCCGCCGCAGCCCTTGTCGCCGTTGCCGAGGTTGTCCTGAGCTTTAAACAATTTCCGTTTGAGTTTGGCGAAAAATGCTTTGTTAACAGACCCGTTAACGCTGACCGTTGGGCCTCAGGGATATTTCGTGTAGCGATCCCAGACTCGGCCGAGATTGTTCAACTGGCGGTGCGGGCTGATCGCCCAGATCTCGAACGTCGGCCTCTCGAAGTTGGTGTCACTATCATGAAAGATGCTCATGAAGTGCTGGCGAGTGAAACCATCTCGCCGCAAGACAGAATGCGGGTGCAACGGATGTCTATTGACTTGTCCGGTAAGGTCGAAGTCAACCGGCATTTAAGCGTGAGGTCATCACATTGCTACGTTCCGTTGAATCTCGGAGTGACTTACGACTCGAGGCTGTTAGGAGTTCGCATTGAAGACCTGCAGTTCAAAAGGCTGTCCGGCGCCCTGGGCCGCTAATCTCGGCCGTCGCCTACAGGCATCGCCCGCAAACTTGTTTATAGAACGACAGGCTTGCTCCATGTCAGCATCGCAGAGCTGTTAGCTGAAACTTAGCTGACGGTACAGACGCTCCGGTGGATATTCCGCAAACTTATGCGCCATGCCAACTGCAACAATAAAAGCGTTAGTTCCTGCCAAATTGCAGGCGACCAAACGGTACGCAGGTCATAGAGCTCTACTGCCAGGAGGCGTATCGGCCATGAGCATGTCTTTGAGAAACGAAAGGCTCGGCGCGTGCCCGCTACGAAGCGCGGTAAGGTGGAATCGCGCTGGCTGATAAATGTGATCAGGTGCATAGGCAGCAAAGCGATCAGCGAGATCTGATCGGACGAAAAACGTGTTGGTGCCCGCGAGGTTGCAGGCCACAAGCATATAGCGCGGCCGCAGTTGATCGATCCAAGCAGCCAGCGATGCACCGTGATAGTCGTCCTGGCACCAGCGATGTTGGGCGTCGTAAGCCATTTCTATCTTGATGGAAAATCGCAACTTCGCGTTGTATTCGCCGACGATAATTTTCGGCGCCCAAGCTTCGATCGCCGCCAGCGCTATCGCGAGGTCGTTACCGTCGACATCAACCGAAAGCAAATCTAGTTCGCCAAAGTCGGCAGCCCGGGCCGCCAGAGGAATCGACGCGACGTTCTCGCGAGCAACCAACTGCTCAACTACGCGCAGGCGGCCTCCAAGCGGCAGGGCGGAGCGGATGGTGGCGATGTTCGCTGGGTCACCATCGACCCAAATGCCGCGCCAGCCCTTTAGGAGCAGGTAATGTGAGTTATTTTCGCGCCCGTCACCGCATCCGATCTCGATGAAGTTGCCACGATTCAAGTCGAGCCGGCGTGCAATTTCTTCCAGGATGCCGTCCTCGTCAGCCTGTGAATACACCTTGAAGCCGCAGGTGGCAGGATTGTCGGGCATGGTTACGCGCAAGTCCGCCTGGAGGCGCGACAGTTCCCTGCCAAGCTCCAGTTGCAGCAACGCGTCCAAAGAAGCGGCGGCGGCGTTTGAATGTGCGGTTAGCGCAACGCGCGCAAAATTCTTCAGGCGCTCGAACACGGCCATGGGTCAGGGATTGTTGTGGCCTGCTTACCTGTGCATGGCCGCGGAGATTCGTTGCAGGAGTTGCGCTTCCTCGGGAGAGAGGGCAACGAAGATAGCACGCGCGACGTAGAAGGCGACCCAAGCAATCGCGGCCGTTGCGAGTAACGTCAGCCATGTCGACGTACTTTGGCCCAACCATACGAGCAGCACCAATTGGGCGGCGCATCCGAGCACGAGACCAAGCCAGAACCGCCAACGATGGGGGGCGGTTGGAATTCCAAGTGAACGGCGTGCTTTCAATGCGAAAATCAGCGAAGTGGCGTTGCCGAACAGCATGGCGCATGCGGCGCCACCCAGTCCGAACGATGGGACTAGCCACAGCATCAAAGCTAGTGCAACGACCAGAGTTAGCCAGGCAAAGCGTGCAGGCAAGCCGGACTTGCCACTGGCCGCCAACACATTGCTCACCGGCACGGCGAAGGCAGGAAGGGCAAATGCGATCAGGAGGATCCGAAATACCGTTGCCAACTCCGGTGTACCGAAACTTCCAAGCCACAATTTGAGAAAAGGCTCGGCCAGAAGAAGTCCAGGTAGGAGCAGGGGAATGAGCAAGACCGCGATTGCCCGATCAAGCGCGTGCACGAGCCCGATCATGCCGGAGTGCTCTCCCGCGGAGTGCAGCCCGGCAGCGTGGGGAAACACAAAGGAATTCAGTGCGCTAACTGCTGCTACGGTCTTGTTTGCGATGCTGGTGCATAGCACGTAGAGACCCGCCATCGCCGGTGACCCCAAAGCGGCGACCAGCATTCGATCCCCCTGATAAACGAACGCGCTCGCTGCCTGTGCCGCGAACATGCCCACGGAGAAGCGAGCATCTTTAGCCACCAAACCGGCATCGAAGCGAACCGGGCCGCTCCAGTCAACGAATCGCCGCAACGCAAGCAACATAACCATCGCAGACGCGATGCTCAGCACGAGTCCGAGCCACACCACGTCCACCAATGCTGCACCTTGTTTAACCAAGATCAATGCGCCGATCCACAGCACTCCCGACACCACCGTCTGAACAGCAGCAGTCAATAGCAGTGCCTGTGCTGCACGCGCGATGATGCCCGGCAACAGCGTTACAAGACTGACGGTGACCCAGATGGCGCAAGCCCGAACCAGCCCTTTGCCTGGATCCTGGCCAATCGTCTTGGAAAAGCCAAGCCATTCGCTGATCGGAGCAGCAGCGATCCAGATGCCGACTCCATAGGCGATTCCGATCGCCGACAGAGCGATGAACAAGGTGAACACAGTTGTGCCAGCATCGACCTGACCCGAGGCGAAGCGCGTGGCAAAGCGTCGGACGGCGGCCGATGCGATGCCTAACTCAAGCTGACTGGCAATCAGCGGGATCACCAGTACGATCATCAGAACACCGAAGCGGTCAGGGCCGGTAGCGTGCAATAGCTTCGGCGAGACGATGAACAGCACGAAGAGCGGGAGGGCCCAACTCGCAAGGCCTCCAAGCGCACGAACGGAAAGACGTCGCGGCCGCTGCAATGCGACTCCGATCAATTCAGGCCGCGGACACGCGCCAGAAATGAAGTCGTGGATCGCTCGTGCTCAATTGCAATCGCCAGCACACGGCCACCCCAGCCTTGTACTAATTCACTTTCCCGAATCGTCGTCATTTCGTAGTCACCCCCTTTCACGTAGACGTCAGGGCGCGCAACTTCAAGGGTCGCAAGAGGCACTTGATCGGGAAAGATCGTCACCAGGGTGACAGACTCAAGGGCAGCGATTAGGGCGGCGCGATCTTCCTCGGTGTTGAGGGGCCGGTCGTCGCCCTTGCTCAACAATCGAACCGACGCGTCGCTGTTGACGGCGACCACCAATGACCCACCCAGCGCACGCGCTCGGGCGAGGTAGGTCACGTGGCCACGATGCAGAATGTCGAAAACGCCGTTTGTGAATACAAGCGGCCGGGCCAAAAGTTGAATGCGATGCGAAAGCGAATCTCGCGAGACAATCTTGCTTTCGAACGCAGGTGTAGACAGTGAAATCATACCTGCCGACTCTTCGCATCTGTCGCCGTAAACAGCGAGTAGTCCTTGAGGGCCTCATCAAGACGACGGAAGGAGGCGATAGCAAGACCGTTCGCAACAACGGCGCGGGGTAGCTCGCGTCCGTCTGTTCCGAGCAACACGCGCAGCGGCACGCCTGCCGCCAGCGCAGCCTCAAGATCGGACGGGTTATCGCCGAACATTGCCGACGCTTCGAGATCCAGTTGCAGGTCTCTTGCTGCCGACAGCAGCATCCCTGGGGCGGGCTTGCGGCAATCGCAGCTCCGAAGGTATGGGCCACGGGCTTCGGTCGGATGATGGGGACAGAAGTAAACGCCGGAAAGTGGTGCTCCCGCGGCGATGAATTTTTCTTTCATCCAGTTGTTGAGCGCATGAAACTGAGCCTCACCGAAGAGGCCGCGACCAATCCCAGACTGGTTGCTGACGACGACTAGCGCGTAATTCAAATCGTGTAGGCGACGTGCGCCTTCGAGCACACCCGGTACGAAGTCGAAGTCCTCGCGGCGGTAGACATAGCCACGGTCGATATTGATAACGCCGTCGCGATCGAGAAACGCTGCGCGCCGCCTGTTTGTTTCGTCGCGCTTCACGGCGCCTGCGCAAGCAACCAACGCACATAGCTTGCTGTTCCCTGTTCTACCCGCCGGAACTCGACATCACAACCACTGGCGCGCAAGTTTCGTAAATCCGCTTGTGTGTACGCCTGATACTTGCTTTTAAGTCCGTCGGGAAAGGCGATGTATTCGATCAGCCCCTTTTGTACAGCTTGGTCGAGTTTGAGCGGCGTGCCATCTTCTTGCTCGCGAAGGCAGTTGACGACCGCCATCGCGACATCGTTGAACGGCTGTGCAGTGCCGGTGCCGACGTTGTAGATGCCCGCGACCGGTTTGTTCCAAAAGTGCAGATTGACCAACACTACATCGTCCACATGTACGAAGTCCCGACGCTGTTCGCCATCGCCGTAGCCATGGCTACTTTCAAACAGCCTGACCTTGCCGCTCTCCTGATACTGGTGAAAATGATGAGAAGCGACTGAAGCCATCCGGCCTTTGTGCGACTCGCGGGGTCCGTACACATTGAAGTAGCGCAGGCCGACCACGGGCGCCGAAAGTTTCGGCATTTCGCGTCGCACGGCTTGATCGAAGAGGAACTTTGAGTATCCGTAAATGTTCAGCGGATTCTCGCATCGACGATCCTCAACGAACTCCGGCCCCAATCCGTAAACCGCCGCCGATGACGCGTAGACGAAAGGCACGCGTTCCTGCTGACACCAGCGCAGCAACTCGAGCGAGTATCGATAGTTGTTGTCCAGCATATACCGGCCATCGGTTTCCATCGTGTCCGAGCACGCCCCTTGATGAAACACCACTTCAGGTCGCGAGAGCCGGCCGGCTTTCACCAGTTCAATGAAGTCGCGCTTGTCAAAGTATTCGGCGATTTCACAATCCACAAGATTTCTAAACTTTTCCGAGCGACTCAGGCTGTCGACGGCAAATATGTCGGTAAATCCGCGCTCGTTCAGCGCCTTGACGTTGTTTGAACCGACAAAGCCTGCGGCGCCGGTGACGACGATGCTCATGTGGCGTCTTCGCCAAAGAGTTCGTCGAAACTGACTGCAGCGGTGCCGAGTTTGCCAACAACGATTCCGCCGGCGCGATTCGCGATAGTCATCGCCTCCTGTAGCGTGGCTCCGACGGCCAGCATCGCAGCCATCACGGCAATCACGGTGTCTCCCGCCCCTGAAACGTCAAACACTTCGCGCGCTTGCGCAGGCACCGACCACTCGCCTTCAGCGGTGTAGAGCGTCATGCCGTCCTCGCTGCGGGTCAGCAGCACGCCCTTCAGCTCAAGTTCGGCGCGCAGCGCCTGCGCGCGTTGTGTGAGGTCTTCTTCGCTGCGCCATCGTCCGACGACCTCGCGCAGCTCGGCCAGATTGGGCGTCAGCAGTGTGGCCCCTTTGTAGCGCGCATATTCATCGCCCTTGGGATCGACTAGCACGGGCCGATCTGCGGCGCGCGCGAGTTCGATCATCCGGCTGATGTGAGTAAGCCCGCCCTTGCCGTAGTCGGACAACAGCACCAGATCGTGCTCGGCAGCGAGGCTGCCGTAGCCGCCGAGCAGTGCTGCGAGCGTCTCGGCTTCCGGCGCACTCTCGAAATCGACGCGCAGCATCTGTTGCTGCCGGCCGATCACTCGAAGCTTGACTGTCGTGGCCTGACCTGGATCCAAGTGCTGTTGCGCTTCGATGCCTGCCTGCGCGGCCAGCCGTGCGATCGTGCGTCCTGCTTCGTCATCCCCCAGAACCGTAAGCAGTCCCGCCCGCGCGCCGAGCGACACGATGTTGCGCGCTACGTTCGCTGCGCCGCCCAGGCGTTCTTCGCTGCGCCGGACTCGCACCACCGGTACCGGAGCTTCAGGCGACACGCGATCGACTTCGCCGAACCAGTAGCGATCGAGCATCGCGTCACCGACCACCAGCACTCGGGCTGCCTGCAACGAGGCGAGGGAAGGCGGCTTCATGCGGGCTGCGAGGACGGCAGAGACTGCGGCTCCAGCATCCATCGCAATGTCTCTTCAAAGTCCGAGTAACGCAGTGCCCCGACAACCTGCAACAGGCGCTCGCTGCTGCCGACCATTCGTGCTACCTCATTGTGGCGCACCAGCGCACTATTGACCGTCGTGGAAAGTCGATGGTCGGTGATGCGAGTCAGATCGTTGATGATGCTGCGCAAACTACGCCCTACGCCCGACGCGATATTAAGCACCTGCGATTGCAAGGGCGATTCGAGCAACCGCGCGTAGACGTCGGCCACCGAGCGCACATCGAGAAAATCGCGTTCCACGTCGAGATTTCCCAGCTCGATTACTGATGCTCGCCGCCGAAAATGATCGATCAGTTTGGGCAGCAGGAACTGTCCGGCCTGCCCGCGCCCGATGTAGTTAAATGGCCGGGTAATCAGGATCGGCAGCCGGTCAAACCACGTGCGCGCCATCAGTTCCATAGCCAGCTTGCTGCACGCATAGTGGCTGATCGGCGCAGTGGGCGTGTGCTCGGTGATCGGGTCGTCGGTCGCGTTGCCGTAGACCTGCGACGTACTCGCCAGTATGACCTTGCGCAAGCGCGGCGCAATGCGCGCGAGCGCTGCAAGCAGCAAAGTCGCGCCGACGGTGTTCACCGCATAGACCGCGCTCGCATCTTCGTGCGCAACAAAGCTGATTGCAGCCAGAT
This sequence comes from uncultured Burkholderiaceae bacterium, assembly GCA_964554145.1. Lineage (GTDB taxonomy): Bacteria > Pseudomonadota > Gammaproteobacteria > Burkholderiales > Burkholderiaceae_F > JACCZX01. Next base: position 11 of record CAZKNV010000006.1, on the reverse strand, counting down.
GAATGACAAAG
>CAZKNV010000005.1:0-24682 GCA_964554145.1 uncultured Burkholderiaceae bacterium | reverse complement strand
ACCTTGTAATCGCGGCCCGCTACCGGAAGCGCTTGCGTGGTGTTGGCGCGCACGTCGGAGCCGCCCTGCTTCTCCGTCATGCCCATGCCGACTAGCGCCGAGCGCTTATCGCGGATCGGCACAAAGCGCGAGTCGTAGTCGCGCGAGTAAAGCTTGGGCAGCCAGACCGAGGCGATATCTGCGTCAGCCTTCAACACGGACGCTGCACCATACGTCATTGTCACCGGACACAGAACACCGGTTTCGACTTCGGAAAACATCAGATACGCTGCAGCGCGCTCGACGTGTGCGCCGGGCGCAGGCTCGCTCCACGGCCCGCTGTGCAACCCGTACTTCAACGCCAGCGCCAGCAGCGCGTGCCACGCCGGATCAAACTCGACCTCGTCACGCCGCCGGCCGTATCGATCGTAAGTCTTCAGTTCCGGTGCGCGGCGGTTGGCCGCATTGCCGAGAGCGAGTGTCTCGCGCTTGCCCAGCTCGGCGCCGATTGCCGCGAGCCGTGCGCGCGCAGCTTCGAGACGCTGAGCCGGCAGATTGAACGCCAGACCATCAGCAAGCGGGCGATTGGAGTTAAAGAGGTTGTAGTCCTCGAGCGGCGCGCTCTGGTTGAATACTTCGTGCGTTGTGAATGTAGACATCATGCGACGAAATGTGCAGTTACTCGAGTATGGGCGTCAACAGGATTCGCGTTGGCGCGGGCCAAGTATCGTTGTCTTGCACCAGTGACGAGAGGCGTAATAGACTTTGACCGATGAAGAGCATCACTGTTCGATTGCCTCAATCGCTGGCTGCGGAGATCGAGTCCGAAGCGCGGGAGCGTGGTATTCCGAAGTCCGATGTCGTGCGTGAACGGCTCCAGATTGTCGCCTCGGCGCGGCGGCCTGTCACGCTTGACGCTATCGCCGATCTGATCGGCTCCGTAAATGGCTTGCCGCCGGATCTCAGCGGGCAAAAGAAGCGCTACTTGAGAGCAACCGGCTATGGCCGGAAACATCCATCTACTCGGCAGCCGCGGAGCGCCGGCGCTTAACGCCTTGCTTCGCCGCCAGGCCGTGATCGTCTCGTTCGATTTAGGCAAAAATCTGGAACCGGTGCTGAAGTTAATGCAGAAGTACACGAGCGTGCCGATGAGCCTTGCAGATGCCTGCCTCGTGCGCATGACGGAAACACTGACTGAGGCAACTGTGCTTACCACCGATTCCGACTTCGGCATTTACCGCCGCCACAGCCGCCAAGCTATCCCATGCATAACGCCGGCTTGATCGCTCCTCACTTGTCGACGCAGCGCCCCGCAAACCGCACTGGGGCGCTCGCATAGTCACGAAAGTGAAAATCCCCTCTGACTCAGCCAGGCCGAGTTGAACAGCCGCTGCGAATACAGTCCGCCGCGGTCAGCGAGCACGGTAACCACGGTATGACCCGGGCCCAGCTCACGCGCGACCTGCTGTGCCGCGGCCACATTGATGCCGCTGGAGCCGCCGATGAACAACCCTTCCTCTCGCAGCAAGCGATGAACCATCGTTACGCACGTCTGATCATCGATCCTGACCGCATCATCGATCGGCGTGCCTTCGAGGTTGGCCGTCACGCGGGTCGTGCCTATTCCTTCGGTAATCGAACTTCCTTCCGCCTTTAATTCGCCGGTCTTTACCCAGTTGTAGAGCGCGCTTCCCTGTGGATCCGCAAGCACGATGCGCACCCGGGTGCTGCGCTCCTTCAGATAGCGCGCAACCCCCGCCAGCGTGCCGCCGGTCCCTGTCGCACAGATGAAGGCGTCGATCCTGCCGTCGGTGTCGCGCCACAGTTCAGGGCCGGTTGTCTCGTAATGCGCCTGCCGGTTAACGATGTTGTCGAACTGGTTAGCCCAAATCGCGTTCGGTAATTCGGCAGCGAGCCGCGCCGCGATCTTCTGGTAGTTGTTGGCGTCGACATAGGGCTTTGGCGGAACCGGCCGCAATTCGACGCCCAGCGTTCGCAGCAAATCCATCTTCTCAGGGGATTGGTTGTCTGGAATCACGATCACGCAGCGATAGCCGCGCTCGGCGCAAATGTGTGCAAGCCCGATTCCGGTATTGCCGGCGGTTCCTTCGACGACAGTGCCGCCTCGTTTGAGCGAACCGCGCTGTTCGGCGTCGCGAATGATGTAAAGCGCCGCGCGATCCTTGACCGAACCTCCCGGATTGAGAAACTCCGCCTTGCCCAGAATGTTGCATCCGGTTTCGGCGCTCAGGCCTTGAAGACGAATCAGCGGCGTGTCGCCGACCGTCCCGCCAAAGCCGGATCGAACGTTCATGGTGGCTCCTGCTTTTCGGGTAGTTGCCGCAAGCTACCGCTCAGATCGTTGCCGCCGCCTGACAGCAGGATCGCGTTCCATCGGCGCCCGCTGCGATTTTGAAGATACCGGTAAAAGTCGGGATTGCGCGTCGTCTCGTGCATGCGCCTTAATGTGTCGCCCGGCTCGGCGATGTTCACTACGCACGCCCTGTAGGGGAACTTCAGTGCAGACGGCACGTTGCGGAACTTGGTCGAGCTGTAGCTGAACCACGAATCGCCTTCGGCCAGAAGGACGCGCGAATAGTCGTTCAGATCGATGCGCCAGTCCTCGTCTTCAAAGGTGGCGGCATCGACTTCGGTAATTCGCTGCAGTGTGTTCGGCCTGGCCATTTCACGGGATCAGCGCCCGAGCTCGCGCTGATTCTATCTTCGAGAAGCATGCAAGCGGAATGCACGAGGGCGTGAATATTCCGGCCACGTCCTTCGGGCCGAAGCGGCCTCCGAGCATCAGCTTGGCCACCGGGTTTTCGATCTCTCCTGCTGGATGCGCGCGATCGCTTGAATCTGTTTTGGATCGAGCGCGTCGAACACGACGATCTCGTCGATCCGATTGATGAATTCGGGACGAAAATGCGAAGCTCGGCTGCTAGCCGGGCCGGCTGTGCGTCAGTGTGCTCGACGGCGTTTCTGCGAAGCGCTGCCGGTACTCCACCGAGAACCGCCCCATGTGGGTAAAGCCGCAACGCATCGCGATCTGGCTCACCGTTTCGCCCGGCTGGGCATGGCGCAATGCGTCGCGTGCTTGATCGAAGCGCGCGCTACTCAGGTAGCGCATCGGCGAGACGCCGGTGAATTGGCGGAAGTGCTTGAACAGGGTGCGTCCCGGCACGCGCGACTGCTCGACGATCTCGGTGAGCGTCACCCCCTCGCCCAGGTTGGCATGGATGAACTCGATGGCACGTTTCACATCACGCGGAGCGACCGGACGATCGAGGCGACGCGCGCCTCGCTGTAGTTGTGCGGGTGGGACAGCAGCAATCCGGTGATCAGCAGTGCTTCGAAGCGCGCCATCGCGTTCGGCACCCACAACATCGAGTCCTCGCACTCGAGTTCGCTGACCGCGAAGTGGAGGTGTCGCGCCAGGCTGCGGCCGTAGCCTGTGGTCAGGTCGACCATCGGCTCGAACTCGACGACTCGACGCGGCACGTCGCCCAGCAACGTGGTGAGCTGGCGGATCATCGCGCCCCGGGTCAGCGAAACATTGATGCGCGCGCTCCCCGCCTGCGAACGCAGCAGGTTCTCCTGCATCGGTGCGCACACCGCGGCGCGGCGTGCATCGCAGGCCACGGTTGCATGGCCGGTCGTGGTCTCGATGCAGCCGCGCACGGGCAGTTGAATCCAGTAGTCGTCGCGGGCCGGGGTGGCTCGCACCGTCACCGGCGAACCGTACTGGATGTACCCGATGAACGCGCCTGGCAGGTAGACGCCGTTGATGCGAACGTCGAGCCGCCGCGCGTCGCGTGGCATGATCTCGAAGCCGAACTCCTTGCCGCGCAGGAAGGCGCGCGTCTCTTCCGCGTTGCGACTGTGGAAGATTTTCTGCCGCTCGAGAAGCGGCGCAGTGCCCGTACCCATTGCCTGTCCCGAACGGATGCCTGCGAAAGATCGAGTGAATTATGCGCTCATCGGATAACCCCGGCAGCCAACGGACAGGAAAGTTCATAGAGTTTCCGTATCCTGTGACAGAGTGCACGCGGCTGTGCGCCAAGCTGCTTGTGCGCTCGCGCAACCAAGAGTCGTTCGTGGCCATCGTCTTCTATCGAAAACCGTTGATCGCGGCGGACACGTTGCAGCCGCTCGCGGCTCACCCGGTCTGCGCCGATGGCCGGCCTCAACGAACGAGGCGCCTTATGCTCATCGGTTGGTACTCCCGTTTGACAGCTGCCGGCGTTTATCTTCGATCTCGTCTAAGGAGCGATCATGTCACTACGTCTCAATGATGTGGCCCCCAACTTCACGGCCATGACAACTCAGGGAACCATCGACTTTCACCGGTGGATCGGCGACAGCTGGGCCATCTTGTTCTCGCACCCAAAGGACTTCACGCCGGTGTGCACCACCGAGTTGGGCTACATGGCCAAGATCGAGCCCGAGTTCACCAAGCGCCACTGCAAGCTCATCGGCTTGAGCGTCGACTCAGTCGAGACGCACGCCAAGTGGTCCAAGGACATCGAGGAAACGCAGGGCTATCTCCCCACCTACCCGATGATCGGTGACAGCGACCTAGCGGTGGCCAAGCTTTACAACATGCTGCCGGCGGACGAGCCTGGTACGTCGGAAGGACGTACCCCCGCCGCCAATGCGACGGTGCGCTCGGTGTTCGTGATCGGCCCCGACAAGAGGATCAAGCTGATGCTGACTTATCCGATGACCACAGGCCGCAACTTCGACGAGATCCTGCGTGTGCTCGACTCCATGCGGCTCACGCAGGCACACAAGGTGGCGACGCCGGTCAACTGGAAGCAGGGCGAAGACGTCATCATCGCGGGCTCGGTGTCCGACGAAGATGCGAAGAAGCTGTTCCCGCAGGGCTGGCAAGCTCCCAAGCCTTACCTGCGCATCGTCAAGCAGCCTGGTTGATCCGACCGCGCAGCGCGCCGTTGACGGATATGCGTTGACAAAAGGGGCCCCATGATCTTCGAACAGGTTGCTATTGGGGGGTGCCAGTCTTACTTGGTCGGCTGCGCCGAGACCTGCGCAGCCGCTTTGATCGATCCGGAAGTGAGCCAGATCGACCGTTATCTCGCGCTCGCTGCACGCGACGGATTGCGCATCCGTTTCTTGATCGACACCCACACCCATGCCGACCATTTCTCGGCCACGCGGCAGCTCGCGCATCAGCTCGATGTGCCGGTGGTGATGCATCGCGCCAGCTCGGCGCGGGTTGTGGACATGCGAGTGGACGATGGCGAGATGGTGGCGGTCGGCAAGCTGCGGCTGCGGGTGCTGCACACGCCCGGCCACACCAGCGACTCGATGTGCCTCGTGGCCGAGGATCGCGTGTTCAGCGGCGACACCTTGCTTATCGGCGCCACGGGTCGCACCGACCTTCCCAGCGGCGACCCTGAGGCTTTACACGACAGCCTGTTCAACCACGTGCTGCGGCTGGACCCTGAACTGAAGGTCTACCCGGCCCATGAGTACAAGGGCCGCAGCCACTCGACGATCGGCCAGGAACTGGCAGGCAACCCCCGCCTGCTGAAGCAGGATCGCACCGCCTTTGTCGAGATGATGCGTGGCCTCGACCTCACGATGCCGACGCACATCACCGAAGCCCTGCGCACGAACATGAGCGGTGGCAAGACCGTTTCCCAGATGCTGGCCGAGGCCGCGGCGACCGTGCCGTTCATGTCGCTCGAGGAGCTGATGCTGCGCGTGCAGGCGGGCAGTGACGACCTGGTGATTCTGGACGTACGCGAGCGCGATGCCTACGAAGGCGGGCACATCGCAGGCGCACGCCTGCTACCGCGCGGGCAGCTCGAGTTGCGTGTCAACGAAGAACTGCCAGACCCGACGCGCCGCATCCTGACGTACTGCGAGTTCGGCCGCATCTCCACGTTGGCCGCATCGACACTGCGCGTGCTCGGCTTTCAACGGGCCGTTGCCCTGGATGGCGGAATGAAGGCGTGGCGCGAAGCAGGCTATCCGAGCAAGCACGGGCGTTTGCCGTGAAGGCTTGAGTTGCACGCGAACGGCAAGAGCTGGCAAGAACTGCTGAGGTGACCGTGGCCGCCAAGGCTGTATGCCGTAAGCGTCCCGGCCGGTAGACAGATGAAAGTGGACTTTTGTTGTTACGCCGATCTGAAAATCGTTGCAATTGTCTGGCATCAGTGACGGCTTACCACCGATTCCGATTTTGGTATTTACCGCCGCCACAGCCGTCAGGTTATTCCGTGCATAACGCCGGTTTGATTGCGAATTCGGCTCGTGATCGGCCATCCGCCATCGAGCGTCAGCTGCCGCTACGGCCAACCCTCTCGTAGGTTCCAGTCAAGCAGCCGCTCGCAATCGCGAATTTGCGCAGCTGGCCCTCGACCTCATCGCGGCCGGGCGTGTCCGAAAAGCGCGCCGCTTCGTTCAGCGCAAACACCTGAAACGCATATCGATGCGCGCCGTGTCCGGGCGGAGGGTCGGGCGGGATCCAGCGCGCCTGCAGGTATGAGTTGCGTCCCATTTTCAGGCCGGCCCCCTCGTGATCTGCACTCCTTAGTGCGCCCTGCTCAAGCGCGCCGTCGCCGGGCGGCAGCCCGATTGCGATCGCGTGTACCAGAGGCTGCGGCGTCGGCGCGTCGGGATCTTCGACGATCAGCAGCAGCGACGCTGCTTCCGGCGGAGTAGCGCTCCAGTGAAGCGGGGGCGAGATTCCTTCGCCGTCGGCGGTGTAGCGACGTGGTATCGGTGCGTAGTCGTTGAACGCAGTACTGCCGACCTCAATTTCGGTGCCGCCATGCAACCTGATTCGATTGAAAGCAATCTTTTCAAGCCCGGCGCGCCGGTCGCGCAAAGCATGTCCAAGTGCACCGGGTAACTTCTCCAGCATTTTCGGCCTACCTTCGTATGGCGGAGACAACACGGCGGCACATCGTATGCCCGTTTAGTCGCAGCTCACTTTCACGGTTTTGCCGACCAGGCCCAGCGACTGCGTCATCACGCCGCCCAGAAAGCTGGTGTTCGACGTAAACGTCAGCGCACCGGCCAATCGAAAATCGTTAACCGACTGCGGGTGGTTCCATACGTTCATGAACGTCAGCCGCCGCTTGTTGCTGCCGTCGACATTCATGATCCATCAGTCCGCACCCTGCAAACGAAACGGGAAGATGTCGGCCTGCGCGCCGGTCATGTAGATGATGCTCCTGCCGTCCGGCGTGAAGTTCGGCGCCTGCGCCCAGCTCTCCGTCGTCAATTCCTTCAATTCATTTGTATTGATGTTCAGCGTGTAGATGCGCGACGCGAACAGATTCTTCGATGCCAGTGTGCTGTAAAACGCGATCGTCGAGTTGTCGTGCGAGATCGATTCGACTTCACCGCCCTGCGGCACGTTACCCGGCTCGAAGCTGCGCGTACTGGCCAGATGCGGTGTCGCGCCGTCGACGAAGTCGGGCAGTGCTTAAAGGTAACCTGGCGCCCGACGGCGCAGTGATCAAACCCGGTGCAACTGAATGTGCGGCTCTCGGACGAAGAACTGATGCGCCGCCGGAACGAATGGAAAGCGCCGCCGGCGCGTTACGAGCGCGGGTACGGAGCGCTGTTCTCGCGCCACATCACGCAGGCCAACGACGGCTGCGACTTCGACTTTCTCGAAGGTACGGCTCCGATTCCAGAGCCGGAGATTCACTAGCGGCCAGGCCGATCACGGCGATGTTGTCGGCCTGCTCAAGCGCTCGATGATCGCCAGCAGTTTGTTCACGTCAAACGGCTTCTGCAGGAACGCATCGTAATCGTCGAAGTGCTGGCGGATGACCGCCTCCGCCAAGCTGCTGTTCATGACGATTTTCAGCTTGCGGCCATCCAATCCGGCGCGCAACGCCTTGGCCATGTCGCCCCCGTTCATCACCGGCATCATGAAGTCCGCCAGCACGATGTTGGGCTTCAGCTCCTCGGCCCGGCGCAGACCTTCGGCGCCATTGGACGCCTGATAGACACGATAGCCCGCTTCCTCGAGTATCAGCGAGAGCACTTCGGCATTGCCGAACTCGTCATCGACGACGAGGATGGTCGTGATCGGAGGCACTAGGTCTTATCCGTTTCGCGACTTCCCTCCTCCCGCCTTTTGTTCCCAAGCGCTTCGGCGCGCGGCACGACATCGCCGCTTGCCATGTAGCGGCCCTGCACGCCAATGCCGGAATGGGTGATCTCGAAGGCGTATGTCCCCGAATCGAAATCTGAGTTTCGTACTTTTAGGATCGATAGCAATCTCTTGATGCCGCTGGGCGACTCGACGAATCGCAGATAGACCAGGTTGTCGACAATGGCCGAGATGCCGTGCGGCGTCGTTATCGAAGTCGCCACCAGGTCACGCGTTTCCGAAGTCATCAGCACGGCTGCTCCACATCGGCGCAATTCATTCGCGAAGCAGGCGAAGAATCGGCCACTTCGTTCCGGGTGCACGGCGGATTCGAAGAAGCCTTCCAAGCCATCGACCACCAGCCGCTTGACCCTGCGTTTGCGCACTTGTGCGAGCAACCGGTAGGCCAGCTCGTCGAGCGAATGTTCGGCTTGCGGCTGCCAGGAAATCGCCAGGTGGCCCTGCTTTTCGAGCGAGTCGAACGGCAGCCCCAGCGACTGCGCCTTGGCGCGGATAAAGTCAGGCGACTCGAAGAACGAAAACAGCAACCCCGGTTCCTCGGCACTCGAAGCCGCGAGGAATTGCAGCCCGAGCGTCGTCTTGCCGATTCCGGTCGGTCCGATGACCAGCGTCACGCTGGACGCCGGCCAGCCGCCGGCCGTGATCATCCGGTCGAGTTCGGCGACGCCGGTTCCCAGTGTGCCCCGCTGAAACTCGGCTCGCGCCGGAGAGCAGAACAACGCTTCGAAACGCGGAAATACTTCGATCCCTCGGTCGCTGATCTGAAACGCATGCCGGCCGCGCACGCTATCACCGCCACGGAACTTGCGGATCTGGATGCTGCGCTCGGCGCGCACGCCGAAAAGTCGATCGTCGAGCTCGATCAATCCATCGACCATCGTGTGCTCGGCGCCCGACGGCTCGGCCCGGCCGCTCGACATCAGCAGGAACGTACAGCCCTGCAATGCCGCCATTCCCTGAATCTCGTGCACCAGCTTTTTCAGCTCGCGCGCGGTATCGGCAGTTTCGGCCACCGACACGAAGCCATCGAGCGCGACAAAGCTGGCGCGGTGCATCTTTACCTCGCTCCGCAGCAATGCATTCAGACCCTTCAGGCCTTCGCTTTCGAGCGCGCTAAACGCACTGACGTAGTACAGCCGGTCCGGAATCACCGTCTCGTCGAAGAACTCAAGCGCTCTCAGGTGCTGCAGCATGCGAGCGTGCGATTCGGACAGCAGCGTGACATACAGCGCGCGGCCGCCGCCGGCCACGTGCGCATAGCAGATCTGATTCGCCAAGGTCGTTTTGCCGGTGCCCGGCGCTCCCTGCACGATGTACACGCCCGCCTTGAACAGGCCGCCGCCGATGACATCGTCTAGACCAGGCACACCGGTCGGCAGGCGATCCAGCGCAGTCGCCGGCATACGTTCGGTGCTCATAGCGGCGTCTCGCAACGAGGCAGTTCGGCAACGCGAACAATGAACGACGTTCCGGCGCCGGGTGCACTGTCGATCGCCACGGTGCCGCCGTGTGCCTGCGCCAGTCGCCTGACGATCCACAGTCCCAGCCCGAGCCCTGCGCGCGCCGACTCGGGGCGTGTAGATTGTTCGAACTTGCTGAACATCCGCTGCTGATGGATCTCGGAGATGCCGCACCCGTCGTCACGCACCACGAGTTCGGCACGATGATCGGCAAGATCGTTTAGTTCAACCACTACACGGCTGCTGGACGCGTGCTTGAATGCATTCAGGATCAGGTTGCCCAGCACTCGTTCAATCGCTACCCGGTCGCAGCGAAATGCAAGGCCCGGGGGCGTACGAGCGTCGAGCAACGTACCGTAGAACGTCGCCTCGTCGGTCTTCGAGGTAATCAGCTCGCGTACCAGTTGCGCCAGGTCGAGCTCGGATGGCGAAAGACTGGGGTCGCCGGTTTGTCGCATCGAGCAGAACGGTCGCATGCTCGACGAAGCGATCAAGCGAGGTTCGCGCCCGCTGCAAACGTTCGACGACATCAGCCGCTTTGTGCCGCTCCGCCAGTTTCTGCGCCAGCGTCAAATGCAACGCAAGCTCATGCATCGGGTTTCTCAGCTCGTGTCCGGCGATGCTGAGCAGTTCGTCGCGCAAGGCCACAGCACGCGTTAATGAATGGATACGCTCGCGCGCCCCGTCGATCTCGTCCTGCAGGGCGCGGTCCGCCTTCAGTGCAGCAACCGAAGTTTCCTGAGCAGTAGCCAAGAGTCACCTGACCGATCGCATGCGCGGATACTAACCCGCCGAACCGCGTCTGCGCACAGCGCCTTGTGGCAAACTTCGATAGCCTTGTTCCAAGCAGAAAGAGATCGCGTGTCCGCTATCGATACCCGCCTGCCGGCGCTGCTCGCCGGCGACAAGCCGCTGTTCGGCATATTCATCGGCATTGCCAGCCCGGCGATTGTCGAGATGTGCGGCTACGCCGGATTTGATTTCGTCGTGCTCGACAACGAACACGGGCCCGCGAGCATCGAAACGACCGAGCATCTGATTCGCGCGGCGCGTTGTGCAAACACGATCCCGGTCGTACGCACAACCGAGCCCGACATCCTGCGCATACTGGACATCGGCGCATCGGCCATCCAGGTGCCGCAGGTGAACACCGCGGAGCAAGCACGCCGTATTGTCGCCGCTGCAAAATACCCTCCGCTCGGCAGTCGCGGCGCGGCATTTTCGCCGCGTGCTGCGGGCTACGGTTTTTTTGGCGGCCAGCCGCATGCCAAGGCGTCGAATGAAGGCACGTCGGTCATCCTGATGACCGAAACCACGGAAGCGCTGGACAATCTCGATGAAATTCTCGCAGTGCCCGGTATCGACGCGCTGTTTATCGGGCCGAACGATCTTTCGTTTTCAATGGGGCACCAGGGTAATCAGAAGCATCCCGAAGTCGTCACGGCAATCGAAGCAGCGATAAAGAAAATCGCGCGCACAAAGGTTGCGGCGGGGTTGATGACGATACCGGTCGAGGACTATCGCAAGTACGCGGCGATGGGGGCGCGGTATCTGACCACCCAGATTGCCGCTGTGATTGGCGGGGCGTTGAAGGACGCAGTGTCCGCGGCGAAATCCGCGGGCTCACGCTAATGGTTCAATGGTCAGTCGATCTTGATATCAGCCTGCTTGATGACTTTTGCCCAGCGCTCGATATCAGACTCGAGAAAACGCCGCAGGTCCTGCGGTGAACCAGGGTTCAGCTCGGCGCCGATGTTCTGCAATCGTTTTGCCACTTCAGGATCGCGCATCGCCGAAGTGATCTCGGTATTCAGCTTTGCGACCACATCCGCCGGCGTGCCGGCCGGCGCCATGTAGGCAAACCAGGTGCTGACGTCAAAGCCCGGATAGCCGCTCTCGGCAACGGTCGGAATCGCGGGCATCGCAGCCGAGCGCTTCGGCGTGGTGACGGCGAGCGGCCGCAACGTTCCCGCTTCGGCGCGCCCCTTTGCCAGCGCCATCGTAAGGAACATCATCTGCACGTCGCCGGTAAGCAGCCCTGTCAGCGCCTCGGGCTGTGCGCGGTAGGGAATATGCACGATGTACAACTCGGCCATTTGCTTGAGCATCTCCGCTGCCAGGTGAACCGAACTGCCGGCGCCTGCGGAGCCATAGTTGAGCTGCCCGGGTCGCGCCTTCGCATAGGCCACGAACTCGGCGAGCGATTTCACCGGCACCGAAGGATGGACCACGATCACACTCGGGATCACGCCGACCATCACTACAGGGGCAAAGCTTTTGACCGGATGCCAGCGCAGATTCGGGTACAGACTGATGTTGACCGTGTGCGCCGGGCTCGCCAGCACCAGCGTATAGCCATCTGCCGGAGCTCGCGCAACGAGCTCGGTGCCGATGTTGCTCGCCGCCCCGGTGCGATTCTCGACGATGACGGGTTGGCCGATATTTTGCGACATGCGATCGCCGATCAAGCGCGCAATCACATCCACCACACCGCCCGCCGAGTAAGGCACGACGACCCTGATCGGCTTGGAAGGGAAGGATTGGGCCAGCGCATTGCCGCACGTAAACACGGCAGCGATGCAGAAAAGGCGGGCAAGTCTCATCAGTCGGTCTCCTTTGATGTGCGATCGGGTTGCGCCGATTCGACGAACGGAAAGCGTGCCCTGGCCTTGACTGCAGTCGGCCCAGCGTCGCCGGAGCCGCGAACGAAGCGCTTCGACTCGTCGATATAGGGCTGATAGGCCCAGTTCGGATAGCGGCCCGAACGTTGCGCCACGTCGGCGAGGAACAGGCGCCGCTTTTGACTTGCCAGAATGCGGCGATGAATCTCCTCAGGGTCCCATCCCTGAATGACACGCGCATGAAGCCGCTCTTCAACGGCGCGCGCATCGGCACTGCCGGCGAGATCATGCAGCTCGTCCGGATCGCGCTCGAGATCAAACAGCATCGGCTTCAGCCCGCGTGTGTAGACATACTTGTAGCGGCCTTCGCGCACCATGCGCGAGGCCGCGATCACGCCTTCGGAGCTGTATTCCGATACGACGCCGCGAGCATCACCCGGCTCCTGGCCGGTCATCAGCGGCAACAGCGTTGCACCATCGAGCGGGTCAACCGGTTCGGGCGGCTCGCCGCCGGTGGCAATGTCGAGAAACGTCGGCAGCAGATCGACCAGCGAGACAGGCGCACCGACTCGGCGCGGCGCTATTTCTGCCGGCCACGAGATCATCAGCGGCACCCGCGCCGACCATTCATAGAACGTCTGCTTGAACCACATGCCGCGCTCGCCGAGCATCTCGCCGTGATCGGCGGCGAACACCACCACGGTGTCGCGCGCCAGACTGCATTGCTCGAGCGTCGCGAGGATGCGTCCTACTTTATCGTCGATGTAGCTGACCATCCCATAGTAGGCATGGCGCGCATTGCGCACGTGCTCTTCGGTGACCGCGTACAGGTTCTGTGCGTGCGCGTAATACAGCCAGCGGCTGTGCTGATCCAGTTGCTCGAGCGGGATTGGTGGCACGTGCGGCATGTCGATCTCGTCGTGCCGGTACCGATTCCAGTGCTCGTGCGACGTCACGAAAGGCGGGTGCGGATGCGTAAACGAGATCGTCAGAAAGAACGGCCGGTCTTCCGGTGCGCGCGCCAGGTCGTACAGGCGCTGCACTCCACGGTATTCGACTTCGTCGTCGTAATCGATTTGCAGGCTGCGCACGCATGCGCCCGCCTCGATCACCGGGCGCATGCTGACGCCGGTGGGGCGATACTCGGGGCCCTTCAGAAAATCGGGCGTCCACGAAAAGTCCGACGGATATATGTCGGTGGTCAGCCGCTCCTCATAGCCGTGCAGCTGATCCGGACCGATGAAGTGCATCTTGCCGCACAGAATGGTGCGGTATCCAAGGTGCGCGAGGTAGTGCGCGATGGTCGGGATCGATGCAGGAAACTCCGATGCGTTGTCGTAGGCGCCGATCGAGTGCGGCAGGCGGCCCGACAGCATCGAAAAGCGCGACGGCGCACAGATCGGAAAGTTGCAGTACGCGCTGTCGAACACGACCGAGCGCTCGGCCAGCTGCGACAGATGCGGCGCTTTCACGACACGATGTCTGTAGATAGGCAGCGCCGGCGCCGCCAGCTGATCGGCCATCAGCAGCAGAATGTTTGGCGTGCGCGGTTGCATGCTGCAACGATGAACTATTCGGGCTTGACGCCGGCACGCTGGACGACCTGCGCCCACTTGTCGATATCCTGCTTCAGCACGCGAGCGAATTCTTCCGCGCTGGTGCCGGCGACTTCCATGCCGAGCTTCTCGAGCGTCTGGCGAGTGCCGTCGTGTTGCAGCGCCTTGCGAATCTCGGCATTCAGCAACTTCACGACGGCTTCGGGCGTGCCCTTGGGCGCCAAAAAGCCCAGCCATTGCACCGCTTCGTAGCCGGGAACGCCCGCCTCGGACACCGTCGGCACCTCGGGCAGTAGCGGCAGACGCTTGGCGCTGGTGACTGCGAGCGCGCGCACCTTGCCGGCATTGACCTGACTTATAGCCACCGCAGAGTTGGCGAACAGCATGTCGACGCGCCCCGCGAGCAGATCGGTCATCGCCGGCGGCGCTCCTTTGTACGGCACATGCAGCATATCGATGCGCGCCGTCGAGTTGAGCAGCTCGGCATATAAATGCGCGGGGCTACCGCTACCGGCCGATGCGTAGCTCATCTTGCCCGGCTTCGATCGCGCGAGCGCAATGAAATCCTGCAAGGTTTTGGCCGGCACTGCCGGGTGCACGACGATGATCGAAGGCGCATAAGCGGCAATCGAAATCGGTACGAAATCGTTCACCGGATCGAACGGCAGTTGCTTGTGCAGACTCGCGTTCATCGCGTGGGCGCTGGTCGCAACGCCCAAGGTGTAGCCGTCGCCGGCCGCCCGGGCAAGCTGGTCGGTGCCGATGTTGCCGCCGGCGCCAGTCTTGTTCTCGACGATGAAGGACTGTCCGAGCGACAGCCGCAGCCGCTCGGCGATCGAGCGCGCCAGTACGTCGACAAGGCCGCCCGCGGGCCAGGGCACGATGATGTTCACCGGCCTTTGCGGATAGGACTGCGCCTGGACGGCGGTTACGGACAGCACACCGAGGCCGGCAAGGGTTGCAGCAATAAAACGCAGAGTTGCTTTCATGATCGGTCCTAGTAATTAGAGAGTTGGCCCAGCGGATATCAGACTTCAGCGGTTAATGTGCCGGTGCACATCTCGCGCGCGTTGTGTGATTCGTTGCGCTGGCCACTGAGCACGAGGTCCGCGCCTTTTTCACCGATCATGATCGAGGCCGCGTTGGTGTTGGCCGATGTCACCATCGGCATCACCGACGCGTCGATCACGCGCAGCCGTTGCACGCCGTTTACCTGCAGTTGCGGATCGACGACTGCGGCTTGATCACTTCCCATGCGGCAAGTGCCCGCCACGTGAAACACGGTGCCGCCTTTTTCTCGTGCGAAGTCGAGGATCGATTGATCCGAATCTGCTTCCGCGCCCGGCAACACATCGGCATCCCATAGGTCGCGAAAGGTCGGCTGACGATAAATCTCGCGCAACATTTTGATGCCGGCAACGATCGTCTTGCGATCGATCGCTTCGGCCAGATAGTTAGTCGTAATGCGCGGCGCAGCCAGCGGATCCGGCGCGCGGATCTCGACCCGGCCGCGCGATACCGGCCTGCATTGCCACACCGACGCGGTAAAGCCGGAATAGCGGTGCAATGGATCGCCGGGCTTGTCGACCGACAGCGGCATCACGTTGAATTGCACGTCGGGCCGTCCGTGTTCTGCATATTGGCTGCATGCGGCGCCGCCGACCTGCCCTGCCCCCACCGTCAGCGGGCCGGCGTTGCGGAACATCCAGTCCAACCCCATTTTCGCCAGCTTGAACGGATTGCGCACATCGTCATTGATCGACATTGCGCTTTTCATGCGCACGATCGTTCGCGCCTGATAGTGATCTTGCAGATTTTCACCGACCTGCTGCGAATCGGCGATGACATCGATGCCGTGCGCTGCGAGCAGCTTTGCCGGCCCGATGCCGGACAGTTGCAAAAGTTGCGGCGACTGGATCGCACCGGCCGCCACGATGACCTCGCGCTCTGCGTGCGTACGATGCACGCTGCCCTGTTCCAGCCACTCGACACCGACCGCAACGTCGCCGTCGAACAGCACGCGCGACACGTGCGCGCCGGTGCGAACGACAAGATTGCGGCGGCTTAACGCGGGACGCAGAAATGCCGTGGCCGCGCTCGCACGCCATCCGCTTTTCACGCTCAGCTGGTACGCGCCGACACCGAACGTGGTGGCCGCGTTGAAGTCGGAATTTCTCGGCAAGCCGAACTCATTCGCGGCGTCCACCCAGGCGCGGCAATAAGGATGATCGTTGCGCAGATTCGAAACGCCGAGCTCGCCCGTCGCTCCGTGATACTCGCCGGCGCCGCCCTCGTAGCACTCGAAGCGTTTGAAGTACGGCAGCACATCGCGGTAGCGCCAGCCGGCCGCGCCTAAACGCTCCCAATCATCGAAGTCGGCCTGCTGACCGCGAATGAAGATCAAGCCATTGATCGAAGACGAGCCACCGAGCAGCCGGCCGCGCGGACAAACGATGTTGCGCCCTGCGGTGCCTTCGCACGGCTCGGTATCGAACAGCCGCGAAAACCGTGTGTCGTAAATCGTCCTGAAGTAGCCGACCGGCAATCGGACCCAGAAGTTGCGGTCCGATCCACCGGCTTCAAGCAACAGCACGCGCGCCGACGGATCGGCCGACAGGCGATTGGCGAGCACGCAACCCGCCGAGCCGGCGCCGACGATGATGTAGTCGTAGCCCGCGCTCTTCACTTCGATCACGCCTTCGTCGTATCCAGAAACAACTTCGGATCGAAGTATTTCGAAGCCGGCACCGGATTTTGAATCCCGCCGAAGCGCACGAAGAAGTCAGTCACCTGCTGCAACCAGCCGGTCACCGTGCCTTCGCTGTACAGCTTGCGCCACTCTGCGGTGGAGAACACGCGTTGCGCGCCGAACTGCTCCTTCAATTCCGGCAGCGGCACTTGCTGGTAGTTGTTCTTCTGCAAGATTTCGAGCGCCTGATCAGGGCTCTTGATCAGCATGTCGTTGCCCTCGGCCCACGCGCGAATCACTCGTGCCAGCGTTTCCTTGTTCGTGTCGTAATAGTCGTTGCGTGTGGCCCAGCCGGACACGATCGCCGCTTGCGGATAGTAGGCAGACGCATCGACCAGCTTCTTCGCTCCCGGCACTTTCTGTTGCACCGTCACGTTGAACGGCACCCATAACGCGACCGCAGGCACCGCGCCGGCGATGAACGAAGTGACCGCCTCCGCCATGCGTTGATTGAGAATCTCGACATCCTTGGCCGGATCGATCTTGTTGGCTCGCAATGCGGTGTCGAGAAACACATGCGCGGTGGTGCCGGTCGTGGTCGCGATGCGCTTGCCCTTCAGATCGGCAAAACTCTTGATGCCCTGGTCCTCGCGCACCCACAGCTGCGCAGTCGCGAACTCGACGCAGTTGGTCAGGAACATCTTGCCCTGCCCGCGCGCCGGAAAATTCGAAATCACCGCGCCGGTGGTCAGCATGTCAAGGCTGCCGCCGATCATCGCCTGGAACAGCTCGAGCCCCGTGGTGAACTGCCGGAACTCGGGTTCAAGCCCGTGCTTGCCCCACGCGTTCAGGTGCTGTGCCAGCCATAGCTGCCCGTCGACTGCCAGGGTGTGCAGATAGCCGACGCGAATTTTGGTGCGGCTTTGCGCAATCGCAGGCGCATGCAGTGCAGTCAGCCCCAGCGCTGCCGCGCCGGCGCCGGTGGTTTCGAGGAATCTTCTGCGGTTCATGCTCATCGGTATCTCCCTGTCTGGTTGTCAATGTGAAACTTCCGGCTGTGAAATGCGGCCTGCCTGCTGTGCCTGTATTGCGTACTCATGCATCACGAGTTCGCGAATGTGTGAACGTAATTCTCCGAACTCATGCGTCTCGTGCAGCGATTCGGTGCGCGGATGCATGAACGGTACTTCGATCATTTCGCGGATGCGGGTCGGCCGCGCCGTCATCACGATGATGCGCGTCGAAAGGTAAATGGCTTCCTCGACCGAATGCGTAATCAGCATCACCGTCTTGCCCTCGGCCTGCAGCACTTCGAGCAGCAAATCCTGCATGTTCGAACGGGTCTGCGCATCGAGTGCACCGAATGGCTCGTCCATTAACAGGAACTCCGGCCTGACCGCATACGCGCGCGCGAGCGCGAGCCGCTGGCGCATTCCACCCGAAAGCATTTTCGGCCACGCGCCGGCAAAGTCGGTTAGCCCCATCAAGCGCATATAGCGCTCGCAGATTTCCTCGCGCTCGGCATCGGCGGCGCGATTCGCGCCGAGCTGCAATCCGAATGCGATGTTCTGCTTGACCGTAAGCCATGGAAAGATGCCGTACTCCTGAAAGATCACGCCGCGATCAGGGCCCGGACCCCCGATCGGCTTGCCGTCGAGCAGCACCGCACCGCCGCTTGGTTGCATGAAGCCGGCAACGATGTTCATCATCGTCGTCTTGCCACATCCCGACGGGCCGATCACCGAGACGAACTCGCCGTTGCGAATGTCGAACGAGACGTCGTCGACCACTTTCAGCGGCCCGCTCGCGCTCGGAAACTCGACCTTGACTTGATCAAACGAAATGCGAACTGGAGATGAACTCACGCGATACGTTCCTGCCATGCAACCAGCCGGCGCGCCACTGCGCGCAACACCAGGTCCATCGCGAGCGCGATAAAGCCGATGCAGATGATGCCGACGTAGATGATGTCGAGCTGAAAAAATGCCGATGCATTCTGGATCAGCGCGCCGAGTCCCTGCTGTGCTGCGATCAGCTCGGAAGCCACCAGCGTCGCCCACGCGACGCCGAGCGCAACCCGCAGCGCGGTCAGCATATGCGGCACCGTGAGCGGCACGATCACCTTGCGGAAGATCTCGAGGTCGGTGGCGCCGAGCGTGCGCGCGACGCGCACGTAGATCGGGCTGATCTGCGCGATGCCTTCGTACATCACGATCACGCCGGCAAAGAACGACGCGTAGAACAGGATGACGATCTTGGCTGTTTCATCGACACCGAAGTACACGATCACCAGCGGGATCAGCGCAATCGGCGGCAAGGCACGAAAGAAGTTGATCAGCGGATCGATAAAGGTCCGTATCTCGCGATACCAGCCGAGCACGAAGCCCACCGGAACCGCGAACACGATGCCGAGCGCGACGCCGACAAAAACGCGCTGGGTGGACATCCACATGTCGAGCGGCAGGCGCTGCTCGGTCAACAGCTCCCAGAATCGCATTGCAACCCGGTGTGGTGTCGGAATCAATGCCGGGTTGATCAAACCGCTGTAGGCGATCGCGTACCAGACCAGCACGATCACGATCCAGGGCGCGAGAATGAGACCGGTTCGGCGAACCACGCTGGCTGCTGACATCTTCCCGTTGGCCAAGACAAGTACTATCTGACTATAAACCATCTGTTTGGCACATTACGATGCATCCGGTTTTGCGCGACAGTCCGATCCCGCGTTACGTGCAGCTGGCGGATTTGTTCCGGCAGCGCGTCGCGCGCGGCGTGTGGGCGTCCGGTCAGAAATTGCCGTCGCTGGAACAACTGGTGCAGGAATTCGACGTCGCACGAGTCACGGTGCGGCAGGCGGTCGACCTGCTTGCGCGGGACGGTGTTCTGTCGCCGCAGCAGGGGCGTGGCACCTTCGTTACCGGCAGCGGGGCGGAGCAGCGCTGGCTCAGAGTCGAGACGACGCTGGCTGACTTGATCGAGGTGTATCGCGATACCAAGCCGCAACTGCTGAACATCAGCGAATCGGCTGCGATGCCGGCGCTGGCAGCGGACGACGGCAAGCCGGCGCAGAAATACTTCTACATGCGCCGTGTGCATTCGTACCAGCAGCGACCGTATTGCGTAATCTCGATTTATCTCGATCACCAGGTCTTTCGCAAGGCGCCGGTGCGCTTTCGCCGGCAGGTCGTAATCCCAATCCTCGTATCGTTGCCAGGAGTCAAGATCGCACGCGCACGGCAGACGTTGACGATCTCGACTGCCGACGTGGAGGTTGCCGAGCATCTGAAGATTCCGGTCAATTCGCCGGTCGCCGAAGTTCGGCGTGTGTTTACCGCTCCGGACCGCACGGTCATTTACCTCGGCGAGGTGACTTACCGCGGCGATTTCATTCATCTGGAAATGGACTTGAAGCCCTGAAGCTCGGCGCAATTCGCATTCGCAAAGTGGGTGCGCAGGTGTATCGCTATCCGATCGAGGTTCCGGTATCGACCTCCTTCGGCGCGATGCACGAGCGCCCGGCGGTGTTTGTAAGTATCAAAGATGAAGACGGCTTTACCGGCTGGGGCGAAATCTGGTGCAACTTTCCCGCGTGCGGCGCTGAGCATCGAGCACGTTTGATCGCAACCGTGTTCGCGCCGTTACTCGAAGGTGAGCGGTCCGGCGATCCGCGCACGGCTTTTGAGGAGCTCACAGCGAAGACCGCGGTGCTGGCGATTCAATCCGGTGAACCAGGCCCGATCGCCCAGTGTATTGCCGGCATCGACATCGCGCTATGGGATCTCGCAGCGCGACGCGCGGCGCTGCCACTGTGGAAACTGCTCGGTGGCGTCTCGCCGTCGATCAAGGTGTATGCGAGCGGCCTCAATCCCGATCAGCCCGAGCGGCTCGCAGCAGCGTGCTTGAGCGAAGGCCACCGGGCGTTCAAACTGAAAGTGGGCTTTGGTGTCGAGCGCGACGTCGCCAATCTGAAGGCGTTACGGGATCTCATCGGTCCGGATTGCGCGTTAATGACGGACGCCAATCAAGCATGGTGTCTCGACGAAGCGATCGCAGCGAGCGAAAAGTTCGAACGATTCGATCTGTCCTGGCTCGAGGAGCCACTGCGTGCAGACAGGCCGTGGCCCGAATGGCAGCAGTTGGCAAGCCGTTGCGACGTGCCACTCGCAGCGGGCGAGAATCTGGCGAGCGAGCACGCGTTCGAACAAGCGCTGGCGAGCAAGGCGCTCGCAGTCGTGCAACCGGACATTGCCAAATGGGGTGGATTCTCCGGGTGCCTGCCGATCGCGCAACGCATCCTCGCAACCGGTGCGCGCTATTGCCCTCACTTCCTGGGCGGTGGAATCGGGCTACTGGCCTCTGCCCATCTGCTGGCTGCTGCGGGGGGTGACGGCATGCTCGAGATTGATGCCAATTCGAATCCATTGCGCACGGCACTCGCCGGATCGCTCGCGCAGGTATCCAACGGCGTCTGCACGCTGACCGACGAGCCAGGCCTCGGTACGTTGGTCGATCCGGCCGCTGCGGCGGAAACTGGCCAATGGTGGATCTCGATCAGTTGATGGAGATTGCGCACAGAGGGCGGCCACTGTGCCAGGCAACGAACTTGCTAGAACCCGAAGCCGATTGCCACACGTAGAGACGAAACGCATGTCACGCACCAGGGAGCGCGTAGCCGCCGTTGAAGTATTGGCGCGCGCGCAGACGGCGACGCCGGCAAAGCAATTGATACTGGTTCGCTGATTGCGGTGACGCTGCGTGTTTAAAGATCTCCCTCTCGCGGCTAACGCTGCGATCTTTGTCACTTCGGCGATCATGGTATGGCTCGCCGGCGCACGGCTGGCGCGCTATGCCGACCAGATCGGCCACCTCACGGGACTCAGCGAGGGACTCCTGGGCCTTGTACTACTCGGGGGCATCACATCGCTACCTGAACTTGCGGTCGGTGTGACCGCCTCGGTGTCAGGCTCTCCGACGCTTGCAGTCAACGACGTGCTCGGAAGTGCGTCGATCAATCTAGTGATTCTCGCACTCGCCGATGTGGTCTATGGGCGGCATGCGCTGACCTCAACGCCGCCCACACCGCAGATGATGCTGCAAGGAGTGCTGGTCGTGCTAATACTTGCGTTGGTGGTCGCACCCACCATCGCCGGCGATGTGCTGCTGCTGGGAATCGGCGCCTGGAGCTGGGTGATGATTGCGACATTCATCGGCGCGGTGTGGTTCATCGCGAAAGCACAGGATCGGCGCTCGTGGGTGCCGGCCGACCGCAAGGAGAAAGCCAACCAGCGGATTGAACGTACACCCGATGGCCGGTACACGCTGCGGCAGCTCGTTGCGCGAACTGCGGCCGTTGCGGTTGTCATTCTGGCCGCCGGATTCCTGCTCGCACGGACCGGCGAAGCGCTCGCCGAGCAAACCGGGTTGGGCACGAGCTTCGTCGGCGCCGTCATGCTTGCGATGGCGACTTCACTACCCGAAGTCAGCACCGTGTTGACTGCAGTGCGGTTAAAGCGCTACGAAATGGCGATTTCCGACATTTTAAGCACCAATCTTTTCAACGTGATGATCATCGTGCTCGTGGATGCGATCCATCAAGGCGGACCGGTGCTGATGGAAGCCGGTCGCTTTGCCGCTTTCGGCGCGCTGCTTGCGATCGTGCTCACCACCTTCTTCGTATTAGGAATGATCGAACGGCGTGATCGAACGGTGCTACGCATGGGCATCGACTCGCTTGCGGTGTTGCTGTGCTACAGCGCCGGCGTCGTTGTGCTCTACCAACTACGATGATTTACGCGCCGCACACCGGAAGAAGTGCAATCGGCACTGTCGTCCATAGCACGCCGATCAGCGCAAGCGCGGCAACGCCGAACTGGACGGCTGCAAACGTTGCGTCCTGTCCAGGCGCGCGTTGAAGTTTGCGTACTGCGTCCACAGTCAACCATGCAAGCCATGCAATCGCCGCGGCGGAGGCGACAATCAGCAGCCATCGAGTTTCACTTTCGCCCGTGAAATCGCGCATGCAGGCAACCGCGGCAATGACATAGGCAAGCGCGAAATGCGCCGCCCAGATCAGCAGTGGCAATATGCCCCGCAACGTGAGCGGCAGAAAGCGATCGCCCGTTTTCATTTAGTTCATCAAACGCGGCAGCCATTGCACGATGGCGACGATTGCAATGCCTTGCAGCGCCGTGTAGTGCCAGAACAATACGGTGTTATCGAGCGTCGCGCGCCGGCGCGGCGCCAGCAGCCCGCCGAAAATTCGCGCGAGCACATAACCTGCCATGAAGACCAGCACCACCAAGTGCAGTGCCTGGTAGCCGACCATGGTTGCGACCGTTGCGCTCCACGCATTCGCCTTCGGTTGCAAACCGGCGTCCAGATGCCCGGAGAAGTTCGCCGCGAACGCTCCGATCGCGCACGCGAGCGCAAGCACGACCACTGCGCATAGCATC
This sequence comes from uncultured Burkholderiaceae bacterium, assembly GCA_964554145.1. GTDB lineage: Bacteria > Pseudomonadota > Gammaproteobacteria > Burkholderiales > Burkholderiaceae_F > JACCZX01. Next base: position 1,764 of record CAZKNV010000005.1, on the reverse strand, counting down.
GCCCTGCTTTGCCGCGATGTCGCAGCAAGGTTCCAGCGCCGCGCGATATCGATGAACAGCGCGCTGGATGCCCACAGCGCAAGACCTGCCGCGCTGAACGCCCACGCCGGCAGCTTCGCTCCGGGCGGTGGACATACCTCGGCTATCAGGGAGACATGAATGTGCGCGAATACGAACGATGCACAGATCGTCGCATCGACCACGATCAAAATCACCGTTGCCCACCACGAATGCGAGCGCATGCCGATCGCCCCGACCGGCAACGGCGCGCGATTCTCGGCAACGGTGGCTTCGCTGCGGTGCGGCTGCGGATCGGTCTCCCATAGCCACATGAGGATGGCGCAAATGGCAATTGCGCCGGAGAGGAACGCAGGCACGACCAGCTTCACGGTCAGCAGCAGAAAAAACCCGGCAGTGCCGGCGGCAGCGATCAGCGGCAGCCAGCTGTCGCCCGTCAGAATCAGTAAATGCAACGGCGCCGCGGCGCGCGGACTAGTGACGATGGTTTCGCGTCCGCCGGAGCTGGTGCCCGGTAGCCAGTGTTGCCCGGCATCGATTTCACGCGCAAGCGCCGGATGCGTCCACAACGGTTCGCGCGAAGCGACTTCGGGAATGCTGCGCAACCCGTAGTCATCATTGCCGGCCCATTCGAGCGTCGATGCGTTCCACGGATTTTCGTTCTTCCTCGTTGGCCGCAGCCAGGTCCGAATCGCATCGAGAAAGAACAGCGCGACGCCGATCGCAAACACGAAAGCGCCGATCGACGACAGCAGATTCCAGATATTCCATCCGAGATCGCCCGCATAGGTGTAGACACGGCGCGGCATGCCGAGCACTCCGGAAATATGCATCGGAAAGAATGCGAGATTGAAGCCGACGAACATCAGCCCGAAGATCCATCGCACCAGCCGCTCTGACAACAACTGGCCGTTGATCAGCGGGGTCCAGTAATACAGCGCAGCGAACAGCGGAAATACCATGCCGCCGATCAGCACGTAGTGAAAATGCGCGACGATGAAGTAACTGTCGTGCACCTGCCAATCGAACGGCAGCACCGCAACCATTACCCCAGTCAGCCCGCCCAGCACAAAGATGAAGAAAAATCCGAGCAGGAAAAGCGACGGGCCGGTGATGCGCAACCGGCCCTGCCATAGCGTTGCAAGCCACGCGAATACCTGGATTCCAGTCGGCACCGCAACCGCGAAGCTTGCGGCGGAAACCAGCACCGATTCGAGCACGCCAAGCCCCGCGGTGAACATATGGTGCGCCCACAGCGCAAAGCTGAAAAAGCCGGTCGCGACCAGCGCAACCACGATTGCGCGGTAACCGACCAGCGGCGTGCGCGCCAGGGCCGGCACCATCATCGTGACCAGTCCGGCCGCGGGCAGAAAGATGATGTAGACCTCCGGATGCCCGAAGAACCAGAAAAGATGCTGCCAAAGAATCGGATCGCCCCCGCGCGCCGCAAGAAAAAACGGCCAGTCGAGCGCGCGTTCGAGTTCGAGCAGCGCGGTGCCGGCAATCACCGCCGGAAACGCGAACACGATCATCACGGCGGTGACCAGCATCGCCCATGAAAAAATCGGCATCTTTCCGAGCGACATGCCGGGTGCGCGCGTAAACAGAATCCCGATGATCAACTCGATCGCACCGGCGATTGCGGAGATCTCGATAAATCCGATACCGAGCAGCCACCAGTCCGCGCCCTGCCCTGCCGAATATTCGAGGCCAGTCAGCGGCGGGTACATGAACCAGCCGCCGTCG